>JAGPCI010000062.1 GCA_018058165.1 Bacteroidia bacterium | reverse complement strand
TGATGCAAAAAGTAGAGGTGATTGATGCTGGTGATACATTATTCCTTGAAGGCGAAAACGTAGACCGTTGGACATTTAAAGAAACCAATGATTGGATTTTTGACAAGAAAGTTGTGGTTGAGCCAGGAGATTCAGCATTAAAAGCAGGTCAAATTGTTAGCGTTCGTAAATTACGTGACGAAAACTCTATGCTAAAACGTAAAGCTTTAACATTAATTGAAGCGCGTGATGCAAACCCTGCAACTGGTGCTCAAATCATTCAAGGTATCACACGTTCGTCATTAGGTACACATAGTTTCTTAAGTGCTGCTTCGTTCCAGGAAACAACTAAAGTATTAAATGAAGCTGCTATCTCAGGTAAAGTAGATCACATGTTAGGCTTGAAAGAGAATATCATTGTAGGACACTTAATACCAGCAGGTACAGGTTTACGTGAGTACGAAAAATTAGTAGTAGGATCTAAAGAAGAATACGAAATGTTAATGGCTTCAAAAGGCTAATAACAAAAAGTAATTAAACATTTTTTATAAGGCAGTGATTATTTATTTTCACTGCCTTATTTATTTTAAAAACTAAAATATACTTATCATGGAAAACAACCAAGACAACCAATTAAACATAGAACTAAGTGAAGAAATGGCCGAAGGCACATACAGCAACTTAGCTATTATAACACACAGCAATGCCGAGTTTGTAGTTGATTTTATACGTGTAATGCCAGGTGTGCCAAAAGCAAAAGTTAAATCGCGCATTGTACTTACACCACAACATGCCAAACGATTATTATTAGCACTTGGCGATAATATTGTAAAATATGAAGAACAAAATGGCACAATAGATTTGCATGAATCGCCACCCTTTCCAATGAATTTTGGCGGACCAACCGCACAAGCATAAAATACAAGCCCTTACTTAACGTTTGGGCTTATTTTTTTATAGCCGCACAATAATTTGGGTTGATATCAAATGTATGCTTAGATAATTGGATTGATAATTTTATTATCCTTTAAAGCAAATCACTGGTGCCAATGTGTTGCAAATCATTTTAGTTTAAATTGTTTTCTGGATTAAGTCCTATATTTGAGTATGTATAAATATTTGTGTAACCATATTTGTAAGTGCAACAACACAAGCTGGATGCACGCAATCAATTTATTCCTTAAGCAAAATATCATACCTAATATTTCTTTTCTATTAATGCTAATTATGCTAGTTTCATGTAGACAAACAAATCAAGAGTTTACATTGCAAAACTCTTCTTTGGTTGATTTAAAAGTTCCAATTTGTATTTCTAAGCAAAATTGTTTTGGCTTTAGTGGTGATAGCACGCTTTCGTACCTCAAATTGTATTTAACTAATACAACAGGCGAAATAATTATGCTGCTTGACTCGGTAGAATTTAGTCCATATAAATCAACATTACATAGTTTTAAATCTCAAAAAAGTAATTCATGGGTAATTTTATGGGAAACAGAATATGAGTACATTCCAGTAATTAAAGCATATTACTTTGCACCAGAAAAATTAGCCAAAATAGGCGAACTCGAAATTGCACTGCCATGTGATTCTTGTGAAAGTCTAGATTACCCAATAAATGACATTGTGATATTTAAAAAAGATAAAGAAATTGAAATATCTTTTAGGAGTGATGTAAACTATAAAGCCAATGGAAGCAATAATTGGACGAGTTTTAAAACAGGAACGTTTAAATACCTATTTAATACAGAAACAAATGAGTTAATACATATTATTTTACCGAAATAATATGTGTTAAAGTATGCGATTAAATAAAAAGTCTTATTCTAACAAAATATTAGCCAATGTAATTGCAAAAAATAAATTCTAATTTAAACCATTCGTTTAACATCATTTGAACAGAATAATAATAAACCTACAATTAGTTCAACAACTTGCTTGAAAATTTGTAAATCAAATATGATTTTATACTTGCAAATGTGTTAAAACATTGTTTAATTCGTTAACTTAAAACCTAGCTTATTTTTCAAACAAATACTTAAATAACATGTTAACTCCACGATTTACACTGCCTATCCGCATAATTTTATTATTAATATTATGTACTGGATTTACTAAATTAAAAGCACAAGATACCCTGATTGTGAAGAGTTGGTTAGAAATAAAAGCGACCAACCGCAATGATGATATTTTAAAGTTTAAAGACCTTATAGCGGCAGCAAAAGCAGAAGAAATACCTGATGCAGTTAAGCATTTTAAGAAAGCACGTATTTATCATATTATTGGTGCTATTATTGGTATGCCAGGTGCATTTATTTTCGGCTATACGATTGGTTATGGATTCACATCTCCCAAAGGAATTGATGGTGAATTATTGTTAATTGGGGCAGGACTAATCGGTGTTAACCTAACTGTTACTGCGGCACTTCGTGATCCTCATATGCGTAAAGGCATTAATCTTTATAATGAAACTTTGTATCAAAAAAGATTGAAAACTGAATTAGATGAAAAGGACGAATAACTTTGGATTCTTATTAATGCAAATACTCGTGTATAAGGTAATATTATGGAATCATTAATTACTAAAATCATATTACATCTATCCATACAACTAATAATATTTGATTGCCAAAAAGCCTAAGCTCGAAAAACTATCATGCTACTATTCCTTGCTTTTGGGATTCAATTTGAAATTAATTTTACTGTTCTTAAATGGTTTTATATATTTGCCAAAATCTAAACAACCTTGAATAAAACTATCAATAAATTTCCAGCTGTATTAGTGTTAGCAGATGGAACCGTATTCAAAGGAACCTCGATTGGTAAAATAGGTACCACAACAGGCGAAATTTGTTATAACACCGGAATGACCGGCTACCAGGAAGTATTTACCGACCCTTCTTATTTTGGGCAAATATTATTACAAACCAATATTCATATAGGAAACTACGGTATTAATACGGATGATGTTGAGTCGGATAATATTAAAATTGCTGGCTTAGTTTGTAAACAGTTTAATGTTCCTTACTCGCGCAAAATGGCGGGAATGAGTGTGCAAGATTATTTTACACTTAATAATATTGTAGGTATTGCTGATGTAGATACGCGCGAAATTGTAAAGCATGTGCGCAACAAAGGTTCGATGAATGCAATAATTAGTGCAGAAGATAAAACAGTAGAAGAACTTTTGCATGAGCTAAACAATGTTCCTGCAATGGAAGGTTTAGAGTTGTCGTCTCAAGTATCAACCCCAAATACTTATTACCTAGGTAACCCCGATGCTGCAAAACGTGTAGCAGTGTTAGATTTTGGTACAAAAACAAACATATTGCGTTGCTTAGAAGATAGGGATTGTTACCTAGCTGTATTTAATGGCAAAACTAGTTTTGAAGAGTTAATGAAGTTTAATCCTGATGGCATTATGCTTAGCAATGGCCCAGGCGACCCAGCTACCATGACTTATGCTGTTGATACCGTAAAAACTATTTTAGCTAATAATATTCCATTATTTGGTATTTGCTTAGGCCATCAAATTTTGGCAGAAGCAAACGGAATTGCTACATACAAAATGCATAACGGACACAGGGGAATGAATCATCCTGTAAAAAATGTAATTACTGGTTTGTGTGAAATTACTTCGCAAAATCATGGGTTTAGCATAAATGCCGAAGATGTAGAAAAAACTACAAATGTAGAAATTACCCATATCAACCTAAATGATAATACGGTAGAAGGTATTCGATTAAAAGATAAAAAAGCATTCTCTGTTCAATACCATCCAGAATCTGCACCAGGCCCACATGATAGCAGGTATCTTTTTGATGACTTTATAAAATTAATGCAATAAATTACACCCCTTAAACTTTAACTAACTAAAATTATGAGTTCAATAATTGATATTCATGCGAGACAAATTTTAGACTCGCGCGGAAACCCAACTGTAGAGGTTGATGTAATTACAGAAGAAGGTGCAATGGGTCGTGCTGCTGTGCCAAGCGGTGCTAGTACTGGAGCACACGAGGCGGTAGAGTTGCGTGATGGTGATAAAAGTGTTTACATGGGAAAAGGCGTGCTAAACGCTGTAAACAATATTAACAAAACAATTGCCGATGAATTAATTGGTGTTGATGTGTTTGAGCAAAATGATATTGACCGCATAATGCTTAAGCTTGATGGCACCGAAAACAAAGCAAACTTAGGTGCAAATGCAATTTTAGCAGTGTCGATGGCATGTGCTAAAGCAGCCGCAACCGAAGCCAATATGCCACTTTACAGGTATGTGGGTGGAGTAAATGCAAATACATTACCAATTCCGTTAATGAATATTTTAAACGGAGGTTCGCATGCTGATAACTCAATCGATTTTCAGGAATTTATGATTATGCCAGTTAAGGCTGATAGCTTTAGCGAAGCATTACGTATGGGTACCGAAGTTTTTCATCATTTAAAAAATGTATTGAAGAAAAAAGGATACAGTACAAATGTGGGTGATGAAGGTGGATTTGCACCAAATATTCCATCAAATGAAGAAGCAATAGAAACGGTATTAAAAGCAATTGAAGAAGCTGGCTACAAACCTGGCCACGATATTTACATTGCAATGGATGCTGCTACAACCGAGTTTTATGATGAAAAAACTGGATTGTATACCTTTAAAAAATCTGATGGTAGAGAAATGGATTCGAGTGCGATGGTTGCTTATTGGAAACAATGGACCGATAAATATCCTATCCTATCTATAGAAGATGGAATGGCTGAAGACGATTGGAAAGGCTGGGCAGAGTTAACCAAAGTTATTGGTAAAAATGTACAGATAGTGGGCGATGATTTATTTGTTACCAACACCAAACGTTTACAAAAAGGAATTACGGAAGGAGTTGCAAACTCGATACTTGTTAAGGTAAACCAAATTGGTAGTTTAACAGAAACTATTGATGCCGTAAACCTTGCTACACGTAATGCTTACACAAGCATTATGAGCCACCGCAGTGGCGAAACCGAGGATACTACTATTGCAGATTTAGCTGTTGCTTTAAACTGTGGCCAAATTAAAACTGGTTCGGCAAGCCGCACAGATAGGATTGCAAAATACAACCAATTATTGCGCATTGAAGAGGAATTAGGCATTAACGCTTATTACCCCGGAAACGAGTTTAAGTTTATTAAGTAATTGTACTTAAATACAAAAACGCCCTTGCAAAACAAGGGCGTTTTTTTTATGCAAAAATTAATATTGTAAACTTACTTGGTCAGGTTACTCATTAATGTTTAAATCATTTTAGTATTAAATTTAGTAAATAACTAAATTTGGCAACATGAAGTTTAACTGGGCCAAACTAATTACAAACAAATACATCATTGCAATAATAGCATTTGTTGCACTGCTGTTTTTCTCGGATAGAAACAATGTAATAGATCAATTTAAACTACGTAAACAATACAGTAAGGTTAAAATTGAACACAAGTTTTATGAAGATAAAATACTTGAAGCACAAAAACAACGTGAAGAATTGTTTACCAATGATAAAAATCTAGAGCGTTTTGCCAGAGAAAAATACCTAATGAAAAAAGATGATGAAGATGTTTTTGTATTTGTACAAAAAGATTCAATTCTAAAATAACTTATTTCTTTTCTTCAGTACTTGATGGTTTTCTGCGTTGCATTTCTTGCACTTTATTTGCAGTTTGCGAAGATGTACTCGGCTTAAATCCTCTTACTACAATGTAGGCCCAACCTACAACAAAACTAACACCACCAACAGGAGCTATAATACCAAACCAGCCAATACGCTCTTTTGCCCATATTAAACTTGTAGATAATAAATACAAACTTCCGCTAAAAAGTATAATGCCAATAACAAATAATGCGAAAACCGTTTTTGCCACATTATCATTTATTCTGCGAATGCCAATACCAATTACAAATAGCGCAATAGCATGATAAAACTGGTATTGTACTGCTGTTTGATAAATGTCGTAATGCACATTATCTAGCTTTGCTTTAATTAGGTGCGAGCCAAAAGCTCCAGCGATAACAGCAAGTGCAGCAAAGGCCGCTCCTGCCTGAATAAGTTGTTTTTGAAGTGTAGAGTTTGTCATATGTTTAACAATATTGCTGTGCAAAAATCAACACGCACAAGTATTTAAACCCATTAACTTTGATAAGTTATTCAAAATCAAAAATGAATAGATCATTACTAATAGGCATTTTATCAACTTTGGCGTTGTTTTCAAGCATCGCAATATATTTTTATTTAAACAATATAAAAATAAAAAATAGAGCAGCTATTGATGCTGTACCTGATGATGCGTTTATAATATTCCAAGCTAAAGACATTCAATCAACATGGTTACAGTTTTCAAAGTCAACACTTTGCAACGATTTAAAGTCGAATATTGAGGTTAATAAACTGTATACGCACATAGAAGAAACTTTTAAAACAATTAACCAAAACAATAACTTTAAAGACATATTAAGCGACAATAACACCGTAATATCTTTACATAATGTAGCTAATAGTTTGGGGTTGATGTTTACAGTTGAAACTGGTGAAGAAATAGAACTTAAAAACGTTACTGATTATATTACCAAACAACTTAAGGCAAAATCAACTCAGCGTAGTTTCGAAAAAACAACTTTGTTTGATATTACAAGTACCACCGGAAATCCAATATTTACAGTTGCATACTTAGATCAACTATTACTCATTTCAAAAGATGCATCATTAGTTGAAGAAGGTTTAAGAAAAATAAAATACCATATCCCAAATCAAACCAAAGGAATTGACCAAGCGCATTTAATTGCCGAAGCCAATGTAGATGCTAACATTTTTATTAATTACCAAAAACTGCCACAGTTTGCCAATATTTTTACCAAGCCTGAGTTTTACAATATATTTAGCAACATAAAAAACTTTGCTAACTGGAGTGTAATAAATTTAGATTTAAACGAAGAAGAGTTTAAATTTTCGGGTGTAACTTATACTGACGACTCTTTGTTTCAGTTTATTGATTTATTTAAAAATCAAAACCCAAAACAATTATCATTACAAAAATTCATGCCTAAAAATACGGCCATGGCTTTTCAAATGGGATTTAGTGATTACTTAAAATTTAATAGCGAATTACAAGAATACTTACAGGTTAAAAATAAAACGAACTACTACGAAAAGTATTCCGATAGTATTGAAAGCAGGTACAATATCGATATCACTCAAAACATTATTTCATACATTGATGGTGAGGCATCGCTTGTATTAACAGAGCCAACAAGCAGCAATTACAGTAGTAATTTAAGTGCTTTTATACGATTTAAAAACCCATCGGCAATGGCAGATGCACTTAAAAATATAGTACAAGCCATGAACAAAAAAGGCGAAACCGATTCTGTTAATTATTATCATCAAGGAATAGAGATTGAACGCATAAAACTTGGCAACTTTTTAAAAATGTACTATGGTGAGTTAATGGAAGGTATTTACTCGCCTTACTATGCACAACTTGAAGATATATTTGTATTTGCAAATGATGTTACCACATTAAAATACATTATTGATCAATACAAAACTGGTAACACTTTAGCCAATGATGAGCATTATAAAACGTATGAAAAAAGGTTAGCAAAAAACAATAATATTAGTTTGTTTATTAGCCCTTCAAAAAACTTTTTATTGCCAACTAACTTTGTTACCGAAACATTTTTTAGTACATTAAATACTTTTCAAGTAGATTTTAAGAAGTTTGAGTTTTTTAACATTCAATTTTCTAACACAAACAACAAGGCATTTTACACCCAAGTTTCTTATAAATATATTACTACCAACAATAACCAAACACAATTACTTTGGACATATAAGTTAGATACCACTTTTGATGTGGCGCCACAAATAGTTTACAACAGCGAGTTAAAACAAAATGTAATATTTGTACAGGATGTAAAAAACACTTTATACTGTATTGATAATGCAGGAAATTTAATTTGGAGAAGCAAACTTAACGGCAAACTTATTGGCAATTTTAAAACACTTGACCCATTGCAAAATGGTAGTACTTGCTATTTATTTGTTACCGAAAAACAAGCCAATTTAATAGATGTTAAAGGCGTAAGTTTATACAACTACCCTATCCGTTTTCCGGGTAATGCAATAACAAATTACACACTAACTAATTTATACAACGACAGCAACAACCAATTTTTTGTACCGTTAGAAAACAATAGAATTGTAGCCTATAACCTTAATGGAAAACCACTTCAAGGATGGATGCCTAAAACAATAAGTAATAAATTAAATCATCCAATATCAACCATTACATTAGGGCAAAAAAGATTACTTTACTCAACCGATATTGATGGGAACTTGTGTTTATTTGACCTTAAAGGAAAAACGATAAAAATTGACAACTTACATCAATCAAATTTATTTCAATACATAAGCAATGACGATACCACCTCAATTTCATTTAATGTATTTGATACCACAGGGCTTGTTTATATTTTAAGTATTGATAGTTTACAAACCGCAAGCGAACTAAAAAACACAAAATTACTTTTCCCGTTTGTTAGTGTTTCTGAGCAAACAAATGCGCTAACAAATAATACATTTTATTTGTTTAAATCGTTAAATAACACAACAATTTTAGGTAGTGATTTTAAAAAAATACTAGCAATTGATGAAACCAATAACAACCAAGATTTAACTTATTTTACCAGTAGTGCCTCAGGGAAATCGATGGTGGCATACTTTAATAAAACCAAGAGTGAATACTATTGGTATAATATGAATGGCGAACTTTATATTGATTTTCCAATTAAAGGTTGGGCACCGTTTAATACCTGCAACCTAATGCTTGATAGAAGCAATTATTTAATTGGGGGCGACCAACAGAATAATATTTTTGCTTACAAACTAAAGTAACTAAATAATTTGTATATTCGGAGTATTGATATACAAGTAAAAAAATGAAAAAGCTACTAATAGCACTGCTAACTTCAATTAGCTTTGTTACAACATCTTGCCTAAAAGATATTACAGACTCTATTGATGACATCTCTTCAATAAAAGGAGTTACTACTAATCCTACCCTAGCCACTCCTGTTTTTTATAGTACAGTAAATTTAGGCAATTTGGTGTCTGATGTATCAGGAAAAATTGATTTAAGTACTGACATAAACCGAAAGTTTTTACTTAAATTTTCTACCTCTGATAGCCTTGAACCTAAACAATACACAACAATTCCCAATATTAATTTTGGCATTGATTTAATTATGCCTCCAAGCGAAGTACCAAACTTTGTTGCAAATGGGTATTTTTCGCAGAGTATTGCTAATGATGAGCCAATAACTATAACAGGAATTAGAGCCGAAAGGGTATTAATTAAAACAGGCAGTTTAAGGCTAACGGTTGGTTCGGAGTTTAAGCACAATACCGTTGTAAAAGTCAGCTACCCAGGTATAACCAAAAATGGTATTGCATTTATAGATAGTTTTGTATTTGAATACAATGGCACAACTCCTACCCCTATTATACGCAACCTAAACTTAGCCGGTTACGAAATAGACTTTACCAAAAACGGAAGTACATACAATACTTTTGCCTATGAACTCGGTGTAAACATTACCCGTAACCCTGCTAACAATGTTGATATCACTGATAAAATAAGCGTTAGTCAAGATATTAGAATACCGGCATACAAACGAATTGAAGGATACCTAGGTAAATTTGTAATTGCCAAATTAAAACAAAGTAACGTACTTGATCTTTTTAAAGATAAAGTAGAAGGAGATGTTTTTATTAAAAATCCTATTATAAATTTAAGGATAGACAACTCTTTTGGATTACCCATAACTGCTAAAATAACCGACATTTATATTGAATCGGAATTAGGGGTTAAGATACCTATTTTAATTAACCAGTTTAAGGATACTTTTCTTTTAGATTACACAACAAATATAGACCAAATAAAAACCACTAATTATATTATCGACAATACAAATTCGAATATTGATGACGTATTAAATGCAGCACCGCAAAGAGTAGTTTACGAATTAGAGTTTACTGCAAACAATGATGATATTCCAAAACCAAATGTACTTTACGATTACACTACTATTAAACAAACTTCTATACTAAACTTGCCGGCTGATTTTAAAATATTAAACTATATTTTACAATCTGAAGGTGATTTTACCCTAGGCAATACCACCAATGATTTAGACTCTAGCGGTGTTACTATTAATTGGGTTGATTTGTTTAGTGAAATAACTAATGGAATGCCGCTAAATGCAGAGGTACAAGTTTATGTAGATGACACCATTACAAATACAGTTATTGATAGTGTTTTTTCGCCTCCATATTTAATTCAGGCAGCTAAAGTAGATGCACAAGGAACTGTGATAGAAGACACAAAAGCATTGGTAATTTCCAATATCAGCAACCAGCGTTATACCAAGCTTTCAAAAGGTCAAAAATACAGACTTAATGTGCGCTTAAAAACAGCTGAGTCGAGTCCAGGAAATG
The DNA here is from genome assembly GCA_018058165.1 of Bacteroidia bacterium. GTDB lineage: Bacteria > Bacteroidota > Bacteroidia > UKL13-3 > UKL13-3 > UBA6183. Next base: position 845 of record JAGPCI010000062.1, on the reverse strand, counting down.
CTCCTTTTGTTAGTTTTTACGACTATTATAACCTGAGTGTTAAACTAGGTGTTAAAGCAAATATCACTTATCGCTCTAAGCCATCGCAAAACAATTAATATGAGAAATTTTTTAATTACCATAACGCTAATTGTTGTGCCGAATTTGTTAAATGCGCAAATAGAAACTACGCTTCCTTCACTTTCTAGAACCCATCAGGCAACCAATATAAATCCAGCAATTTTACCAAGCTATAGTACATCATTTGGCTTACCAGTTTTATCAGGATTTAACGTAAACTTTGGGCTAAATGGTTTAAATTTAAACACCATAAAAAACAGCATCGATACTGGCAAATATTTTAGTTTACCAATGTTTTACAACAATTTAAAAGGTGAAAATATAGAAATAGACATTAACACCAATTTCGAAATTTTTCATGTGAGGTTTAAAAGTAAAAACTGGTTTTATGGTATAAGTTTAACATCGCATGTGTTAACTAAACTACGATTATCAAAAGAGTTTGTGGGATTAGCTGCCAATGGTAATGATTTTTATGCAGGCAAAGCATGGGATGTTTCATCAACCCAAATAACAAGTTTGGCATATAATGATTTAGCCTTTAGCATGGCCCGAAATTTTAACAGGTTTAATTTTGGTGCACGTGCTAAAATGTATCAAGGTGTTGGTATTGTGCAATCAACAGATTTTACGTTAAAATTAAATCAACCCTTAACACCTACCGATGCGATTACAGTAAAAGCAGAAGGCAGAATAAACACAGCTGGCGTGCAAGTTTTAACAGATAGTGTAAACGGACGTGCATCAACCGAAAGCGAAAAAAACACAATGGAGGACCCAATGGC
>JAGPCI010000296.1 GCA_018058165.1 Bacteroidia bacterium | reverse complement strand
TTCTGAAGCCGTATTTACAATTAATACCTTTTTGCCTTTTAAATCAGCAAAGTTAAAGTCTTTCCCTTCAAGGGTTTTAGCTTTAAACTCGTGTAAGTTTTTTGTGCTACTAGTTGTAAATGCCATGGTAATTGCTGCTAACGCTAAAATCAATAGTTTTTTCATGTTTTTTATTTAATGGTTTAATATGATATTTATCAGAATTGCTCCTAAATAGAACTTTCTAATTTATACTTCTAACAAATATAAAGCAATAGAGTTTAACAAATGGTGATTTATTTCCTAAATTTGCGCTGCTTTGCAAACAGATACTCATATTTCTTCTTCCGACACTATTATATATAGTAAAGCAAAGTCTTTTATTAAACTCACGAAGTTTACCTTATCGGCTTTAGTAGTATTTTCTGCTATTGTCACCTTTTTCACAGTTGCCGAAACCCATAATTGGAAACAAGTGTTAGCTATTTGTTTAGGTGGTTTTTTAGTAACAGCAGCTGCCAATGGTTTTAATCAAATTATTGAAAAAGACTTAGATAAGTTAATGCATAGAACCAAATTAAGGCCTATCCCTACTGGTAACTTAACGGTTAATCAAGCTTTTGTTATTTGTGCTATTTTTGGAATTATTGGGACTATTATGTTGTGGGTTTTTACTAATCCATTGTCTGGCATTATTGGTTTTGTGTCTATTATTTTATATGCCTTGGTTTATACACCTTTAAAGAGAGTAACGCCTTTTTCCGTATTTATAGGAGCTATACCAGGAGCGCTTCCTACTTTGATTGGCGCAATTGCAGCTACGGATGGTTTTGGGCATATATCCTTTTTTGCAATATTATTATTTTGCATTCAATTTTTTTGGCAGTTTCCTCATTTTTGGGCTATTGCTTGGGTTAGCCATGATGATTATCAACGAGCAGGATTTTTTATGTTGCCATCAAAAGGAGGAAGAGATAAAAGTTCTCGCTCACAAATTTTAGTATATACATTATCTTTATTTCCAATTGCTCTAACACCATTTATTTTCAACTTCACTGGCTGGATGTCGGCCACAGTAGTAAGTTGTATGGGTTTAGTATTTATCATTCAGGCTTATAATTTATTTAAAACAGGAACAATAGCTGATGCACGAAAACTAATGTTTGGCTCCTTTGTTTACTTACCAGTAGTGCAAATAGCATTAATGATTGGCCACAAATTTTTAATATAATTCATGATGGAAGAAAAAATTAAACCTAGCCCAACCTATAAAGCTGATGTTAAAGCAGCATACAATAAAGCTTCTAAACCCCTATTATGGGTTGGTATTATTAGTATAGTAATGATGTTTGCAGGCTTAACAAGTGCTTATGTTGTAAGAGCGGATAATGGTAACTGGTTGTTATTTAATTTGCCAAATGCCTTTTATTTAAGCACAGCTGTTATTGTAACAAGTAGTATTACTTTGTTTTTTGCGCTGCAAATGGCTAAAAGAGACAATAAAAAAGGGGTAATTATCGGACTGTTAGTAACTTTTGCATTAGGTTTATTGTTTTCTTACTGTCAATATTCTGGATGGGGCGAATTATATAGTAAAAACATAGTTTTTGGAGGAAAATCATCTAATGCCGCAGGTTCATTCCTTTATTTGATTACTTTTTTACATTTATTGCACTTGTTTGCAGGTTTAATAGTGCTTTTAGTAACTTTGAAGAACAGTATAAAAGGCAAATATAATTCACAAAATACCCTTGGTTTAGAACTTTGTTCAATTTATTGGCATTTTCTTGATATTTTATGGGTGTATTTGTTTTTATTTTTGTATTTTATTCGTTAAACTTGCACCATAATTTATAAAAATCGTTAAAACGTAAATTTCACTTATGTCTCACAGTACAGAAATCGATTCAAAACACGCTTGGGATGGCGGCCAGTCACCGTTTCGCGTAAGCTACGGAAAAATGATGATGTGGTTTTTCCTAGTTTCGGATGCTTTAACCTTTGGAGGTTTATTAGTCTCTTATGGCTTTATCCGTCATAAATATGTTGATGTTTGGCCAAAAGCTGAGAACGTGTTTACTCACTTTCCTTTTATTGAACAACATTTACCATTAGCTTATGTTGGTTTAATGACCTTCATTCTAATTATGTCTTCAGTAACTATGGTATTAGCTGTTGAAGCTGGTCATAGAAATGATAGAAAAAAGGTAACTATGTGGATGTTCTGGACTATTGTTGGTGGAGCTACTTTCGTTGGTTCTCAAGCATGGGAATGGTATAATTTTATTGTTGGTACAGATTTAGTTGCAAGCGTTGATGCTTGTAAAGACGCTGGTCACATGAGAAATATTTGGGATCATGAATTAGGAAAATATACAGTTCAGCATTTTCATGGTGCAAATATGACGGTTAATGAATATGGTGTTCCTCAATTTGCAAATTATTTCTTCTTTATTACTGGATTCCACGGATTTCATGTATTCTCAGGAGTAATTATCAATTTAGTAATTTTCTTAAATGTATTAAAAGGTACCTACGAAAAACGCGGCCACTATGAAATGGTTGAAAAAGTTGGATTGTACTGGCATTTTGTAGATTTAGTTTGGGTATTCGTATTTACCTTCTTCTACTTATTGTAACCTATTTAAAATTCATAAACTCAATAATTCACAAACTTTCAAATTAAATTATTATGTCAGAATTTCACGACGATTATCCATCATATGAGCACATGGCTCACCATAGCGAAGAAGAAGGAAAAACAAAAAGAAAAGCTTTATGGAGAGTTTTTTGGTACATGTTATTTATAACCATTGTTGAATTAATCATTGGTTTTATGGCTCCATCTCAGGGTTGGAGTGGTACTTTAGGAATTAAAGTATTATTCATTGGTTTAACTATAGTAAAAGCGGGATTTATTGTAATGGCTTTCATGCACTTAGGACATGAAGTGAAATTTATGAAGTTTGCTATTTTATTACCTTATGTTATATTTATGTCTTATACTATCTTTATTATATTAGATGAAGGTGTATATAGCGGAGATCCTCAAAACAGAACTAAGGTTGATCCAATCTTAATTCAACAACAATTAGATTTAAAAGCTGGTCACGGCCACCATGATGCTGCTGCTACAGAAGCTCACGGGGAACATACTGAAGAAGCTCATCACTAAATTGGAGTATTAATTAAGAGCCCATTCGTTAATTCGAATGGGCTTTTTTATGTTTTGTGTTTTGCATGTATTAAATTAATTACAAATTTTATTCAAAATGAGGAGTTATATTTGTTACAC
>JAGPCI010000061.1 GCA_018058165.1 Bacteroidia bacterium | reverse complement strand
TTGTTCCCAATTTTTACTTCAAAGCTGTTATCACAAGTACCTGTACCGTAATTAACGGTGCGCGTTAATTTATTTTGAGGTTTAATTTCTAATGTACCACCAGTAATACGGTAAGCACAACTAAAGTCAATTATTAGTGGAGCTGTAATATCGGCTGTGTATGATAATCCTTTATTATTGGTTCCAGTTGCATTGCCAGTAATTTTATATACATCATCGGTTACTGTAATCGTAGTTTGGCCTGCAATCCATTCTCGGTTACGAGTTGATGAATGTGTACTGGTTTTATTATCTAAAGTAGTTAGTTTGGCATTGGTTATAGATATGGTGTAATTTAAGTTGCCACTTGTGTTGCGGCCATTGTTGGTAATGGTTTTAATGGCTTCTAATTTATTTCCATTTTGGTAAAAAGAATCAGTTGATATGGTAATAACAGTTCCTGCACTCCTGTATCTGCCAGTAAAAGTAATGTTTAATTTACCCGATCTTAGTTTACCATCATTACATAAAGTGCCTGTTCCATAATTAATAACCATTGTGTGCGGCATTACGTTTGTATCTATACTAATTGTTGGGCCAGCTTTGCCTAAATTGTTATCATTTGCTGCCAAATCTACTTGGTTAAGCGCATCATTTATGTTGGCATCCATCAAATAACAATCTTTTGCGGTTTCAGTATCCGAATCACTAGATTCATCATCCATCTTTCTGCACGATGTAGTTATGCTTAATAATAGTATTAAACATGCAAATGTTATATTTTTCATTTTTGTTTTGGTTTAGAATTTGGTCTGATGTAGTTTAATACCAAAGGTTTAATTAAATGCTAAATTAATCTAAATTTTGAATAATTATCTTACATGCTGCTTTTATTTCATCATTTGTAATAATTAGCGGTGGTGCAATGCGCATACTATTTGAGGCAAACAAGAACCAATCGGTAATTAATCCATCAGCTATACATCCATCAATTACTTTTTTGTTAAACTCAAAACTTTCTAATTCAAGTGCCAACATTAATCCTTTACCATTTATTTTTTTTATGGCAGGATGCACCAATAATTCCCTAAATAGTTTTTCTTTTTGAGCCACTTCTTCTATGTAAGTTGATTGTGTAATTTCTTCAAGTCCGGCTAATGCAGCAGCGCAACAAACTGGGTGGCCACCAAAAGTAGTGATGTGCCCAAGTATTGGATTTTCGGCCAATGTCATCATCATATTATGCGAAGCCACAAAAGCGCCCATTGGCATACCTGCACCAAGCGCTTTACCTAACAATAATATATCTGGAATTACACCACTGTGTTCAAATGCAAATAATTTACCCGTGCGGCCAATACCTGTTTGTATTTCATCAAAAATTAAAAGTACACAATGTTCATCGCATTTTTTGCGTAATGCTTTTAAAAATGTTTCATCAGTTGGTAAATAACCCGCCTCGCCTCTCACAATTTCAATAATAACGCAGGATGTTTTTGATGTAATTTGATCTAACTCATCAAAATTTCCATTATTTAAAAAATGTACATCGGGTAATAAAGGCCTAAAGGCATTTTTATATTCTTCTTCGCTATTTAAACTTAATGCAGCATGTGTACTACCATGATAGGCATGTTTAAATGCAATTATTTGCGAGCGTTTGGTTACTCGTTTGGCAAGTTTTAAGGCACCATCAGTGGCTTCTGCGCCAGAGTTTACGAAGTATACCGTATTTAATTTTAATGGTAAAAGTGAGGTTAATTTTTGAGCCAATTGTACTTGTGGCGATTGCACATACTCGCCATAAACCATTAAGTGCATGTATTTATCAACTTGGCTTTTTATGGCTTGTATTACTTTTGGGTTACCATGCCCTAAAGTACTTACACTAATGCCTGATATCAAATCAATGTAAGGCTTGTTGTTTTTATCGTAAAGGTAAATGCCGTTGGCGCGCTCAAACTCTAACAATAATGGAAAACGCGTGGTTTGTGCCTGATGTTGTAAAAATAACTCACGATTACTTATATGCATGTTACAAATATGCAAATAAATAATAAGTGTAAGCGGGCTTATTTGGTAATATTGTTTTCTGTTTGATGGGCTCTAAGTATAACAATAGAGTTATCACTGTTTAATTTTGTATGATAGCCTAAACTTTATTTAAAGTTATATTTGCTGCTTAAATTAATAATACGTTATGTCATTTGCCACACTTGGTTTAAACAGGGATTTACTTTTTGCATTACAAAAACAGTTTTATACAGAAGCTACACCAATTCAGTTAGAAGCAATTCCTTTAGTTTTAGCAGGCAAAGATGTGTTAGGTATAGCGCAAACTGGTACAGGTAAAACAGCAAGTTTTGTATTGCCAACCTTACAAATACTTCAAACCAAACCCGTTTCAAAAAATAGGCATATTAATACTTTGGTGTTAGTACCAACTCGCGAATTGGCCATTCAGGTAGAAAAAGTTTACAAACAATTTAGTGATGCTTTAGAGCAGCGCATAAAAGTATTTGCAGTATACGGTGGCGTGTCCATCAACCCGCAAATGATGGACATGAATGGGGTAGAGGTATTGGTTGCAACACCTGGTAGGTTATTGGAGTTGGTGGAGAAAAAAGCGGTTTTTTTAAGTGATGTAGATGTGTTAGTAATTGATGAAGCTGATAAATTATTAAACTTAGGGTTTAAAGACGAAATGGAAAAGGTGATTAGTTTATTACCCAAAAAACGTCAGAACTTATTGTTTTCGGCAACCTTAAGTAACGATTTAGATGGTATATCAAACCTTATTTTAAACAATCCGGTACTTGTAAAAATTGAAGCTGTTGAGCAGAATATTGATTTAATAAAACAAGAAGCATATAAAGTTACCGAAGATAAAAAGGGCCCATTACTTAGGTATTTAATTAAACAAAAAAGTATGCCACAGGTATTGGTTTTTACTTCATCAGTGCATAAAGCAGATACCGTTACCGATAAGTTAAATGCTCATGGAATTAAAGCTTTGGCCATGCATAGTAAAAAAAGTCAAGGTGCTAGGGTTAGTGCATTAAGTAAATTTAAAAATAACGAAATAACGGTTTTAGTTGCCACAGATATTATGTCGCGTGGAATTGATATTCCTTTTTTGCCATATGTAATAAATTATGAGTTACCTCGCTCTCCAAAAGATTTTGTTCACCGTATTGGTCGCACGGGTAGGGCTGATAATCCTGGTGCTGCAATTAGTTTATTAACCTTTGACGATTTGCATCATTTTAATGTAATTCAAAAGAAAATTAAAAAGCGGGTTGATATTATTGAAACCGATAACTATAAACTTTTCTAAAAAAAACAATGGCCGATTGAATGAACAATCAGCCACTATTTAAAACCTATTAAAACAGGTTTATGTTATTTATTACCACAATTAATAAATCACTTTAGTTTATCGCCAACCACCACCTATAGCTTTATAGATGCCAATTTTTGCGTCAAGTTGTTTCTTTTTTATTTCTATTAAATCAATCTTTGCTTCTAAGGCCTCATGTTGTGTAAATAACACTTCAGAGTAATCTGCTCGAGCAGAGTTAAACAAGCTGTTTGATATATCAACTGAGTTAACCAAAATTTCTACTTCGCTTTTTTTGGTATCAAAACTTTTAACAGAATTATCAATTTTTGCTAAATGATTTAATACTTCAATATGCGCATTTAATATAGTTTGTTCGTATTTATAAACGGCCTGAATTTGTTTTGAATTAGCATTTAAATATACAGCTTTAATTGCATTTCTATTGATAAGCGGTGCAACTAAATCTCCTGCTAAGTTGTATAACATAGATTCTGGTTTAAATAAAAGTGAAGGATTATAAGCATTAAAGCCAACGCCAGCAGTAATACGAAATGATGGGTAGAAACTAGCTCTAGCAACTTTTACATCAAGCTTTGCTGCCATTAGTTCTAGTTCTGCCTGCCTTATATCGGGTCGGTTTTGTAATAATTGCGAAGGAATACCAGCAGAAACATTGGTGATAGGAATATTTATATAACTACTTGCATCACGCTTAATTGATTTAGGAAATTTACCAGTTAATAAACCTAACTTGTTTTCTTTCTCAGTAATCTTTTGCAAAATATCGTACTGCAAATTTTTGGTGTTTAATAATTGCGCTTCAAACCTATTTACCGCTAGCTGACTAACCCTTGCAGCTTCTTTTTGTTGTTTAACTATATGTAATGCATTGGTTTGAATGGTTATGTTTTTTTGAACTATTTCCATTAAATTATCTAAGGCCAATAAATCAAAATAAGTGTCCGCAATTTCGGCCACAAGGTTTGTTACCATAAAGTTTTTCCCCTCAATACTTGATAGGTATTTATTAACTGCCGATTTTTTTGCATTGCGTAACTTTTTCCAAACATCTAATTCCCAACTCGCATTTACGCCAAACATATAATCGTTTAATGGCTCCGGAAATCGGGTGTTGTCTTTAACATTCAAGCTTTCTTCAACAGCGCCATTGCGTGTGTAACGCCCTGGTTTTTCTATTCCTGCACCGCCTGCTAAATTTAAAAACGGAAGGTATTCGCCTTTGCGCGCCCTTACTTCATTTTTGCTAATGGCAATTTCTTGCTTAATAATATTTAACTCCTGATTGTACTCCAATGCAGTATCAATTAAGGCGTTTAATGTATTATCATTAAAGTAAGTTCTCCAATTTATAGTTGCAGAATTAGCTGTATCATTACTTCCTATAAAGCTTGTTGGTGTGTTTTTGTTTTCGCTTTTTACCGTTTGGTTTGATGTTTTGCAACCCCAAACAGCAAGTAATAAAGCAACACCATATAGTTTTAAAATATGATTATTTTTCATTAGATTTTTTATTACGGCTTGCTACTTTTAATAAAAGACTTAATCGTTTCATTTTTTTAAGAATTGTAGCCTCGTTGTGGTTTGATACAAAATCTTCGCTAAGTGGTGTTAAGTCTTCATCTTTTATTAGTTTTCTACCTTCGGCTAACTTACCAAATATGTAATACAAGCCAGGAACTATTACCACGCCAAATAAGGTACCAAATAACATCCCACCAAGTGCAGATGAACCAATTGTTCTATTACCAACGGCACCAGGTCCAACTGCCCTAACTAACGGAATTAACCCCGCTATAAAAGCAAAAGAAGTCATTAAAATTGGCCTAAAACGGGCTTTAGCCCCTTCAATTGCGGCATCAAGTACTGTTGCTCCTTGCTGTTGTTTTTGGATGGCAAATTCTACAATTAAAATTGCATTTTTACCTAATAAACCAACAAGCATAATTAAACCCATTTGGGCATAAATATCATTGGCCAATCCCATCATTTTTAAAAGCATAAATGAGCCAAAAATACCTGGAGGTAATGATAATAATACAGCTAATGGAATTATAAAACTTTCGTATTGGGCGGCTAGTACTAAATAAACAAAAACCAACACAACTAAAAAAATATACAATGCCTCATTTCCGCGGGCAGCCTCATCATACGAAAGTCCTTCCCAAGCAATATCATAACCATGTGGTAAAGTTTCTTTAGCTACTTCTCGTATTGCATTTATTGCATCACCACTAGTATATCCAGTAGCTGGCACACCTTTAATACTTGCTGATGTATATAAATTAAAACGGGTAATTTCGTTAGGTCCTTGCGTTTTTTTCATGCTCATAAATGCCGAATAAGGAACCATTTCATCTTTGTTGTTTTTAATAAATAAATTCAATACATCACTTGGTAATTTCCTGTATTCGGGACCTGCTTGTGTATACACTTTAAAAAATGTATTAAACCTAACAAAACCTTGCTCATAAGTACTACCAATTAATATGTTTAGGTTTTCCATTGCTTTACCTATAGAAACACCTTTTTGCATTGCTAATTCGTTGTCAATAATTAATTCGTATTGAGGGTAATTTGCAGCAAAAAATGTAAACAAACCAGTCAACTCTTTTCGTTTTTTTAGCGCAATCATAAACTCCTTGTTTACCTTGTCAAACTCTTGGTAATCCACCGTATTATGCTTATCTAGCATACGCAACGAAAATCCATCTGATGAGCCATAACCGGGTACCGCAGGCGGTTCAAAATACTCCACAACAGCACCAATATCTCTAGTTTTTTCTTCTAGCTCTTCAATAATTTGCTTTACATTATTTTTTCTATCCGACCAATCTTTTAGATTAATGATACAAGTACCAGCATTAGACCCCCTGCCTTCTGTTAATATTTCGTAGCCTGCTAACGATGAAACGGACTGTACACCTTCAATTTCTTCTGCTATTTTTTGAAGATCGCGAGAAATTCCATTTGTTCTTTCTAAAGTTGCTCCAGGAGGTGTTTGTATAATTGCATAAATCATTCCTTGGTCTTCGTTAGGAATAAAACCAGCAGGAAGGTTTTCGTTTACACTTACAATTGCAAAAGCAAAAATAATCAACACGCCATAGGTTACTACCCTGCGGTTTACTATTATTTTTAATAGATTTATGTACCTATTTGTTAGTTTATCAAATCGTTTGTTAAACCAATCTAAAAATAAATTTACTGGTGATTTTTTTCTTGGTTTACCATGATTATTTTTTAAGATGATAGCGCATAAAACGGGAGTAAGTGTTAGAGCCACCACACCCGATAATACAATTGCACTGGCCATTGTTATAGCAAACTGTCTGTAAAAAATACCAACCGGACCCGACATAAATGAAACAGGAATAAATACGGCTGTCATTACTAAAGTAATGGCGATAATTGCACCACTAATTTCACCTAAAATACTTTTTACAGCATTAAATGGTGAGAGGTGTTCTTTCTCCATTTTTTCGTGAACGGCTTCTACCACCACAATCGCATCATCAACCACAATACCAATTGCAAGTACAAGTGCAAATAATGTTACCAAATTAATGGTTAACCCAAACATTTGTAAAAACACAAATGCACCTATTAATGATACTGGAACTGCTATAATTGGAATTAATGTGGAGCGCCAATCGCCTAAGAAAATAAATACAACTAAAGCAACCAATAAAAATGCCTCTAAAAGTGTATGTAAAACTTTATCAATTGATGCATCAACAAACTTAGAAACATCATAATTGATTTCGTAATTCATGCCTGGTGGAAAATCTTTCTTTAGCTCATCTAGTTTTACTTTTACTTGGTCAATTACTTTACTGGCATTACTTCCAAAATTTTGTTTTAATACTATTGATGCAGCAGGGTTTCCATCTTTGTTAGAATAAATATCAAAAAACTCACTACCCAATTCAACTTCTGCCAAATCTTTTAGTTTTAAAATCTCACCATTTGGATTTGCTTTTATAATGATATCGCCATACTCTTCGGGTTTGTTGTAGCGCCCTTTGTAAGTTAAAACATACTCTAATGCTTGCGCAGTTTTTCCCGATGCTTGACCTAATCTACCGGGCCTACCAATAACACTTTGTTCGTTAATAGCATCCATTACCTCTTCGGTTGATACGTTGTATGCCCTCATTCTATCGGGTTTTAGCCAAATACGCATTGCATACTGCCTACTGCCTAATATTTGAGCACGGCCCATGCCGCTTATACGCTGTAACTCGGGTAATAGTTGAACATTTGCATAATTGTACAAAAACTTTTCATCCGCATTTTTATCGGTACTATATAAGTTTACATACATAAGCATACTAGGTTGTATAGGTGTAATTACAACACCTTCGCGTTGTACCAATGGAGGAAGGTTATACATCACCTGATCAACCCTTGTTTTTACATTTACTACCGCTGCATTTGGGTCGGTTCCTGGTTCAAATACAATCTGTATGGTGGCCTCTCCGGCACTTGTTGCATCCGAAATAATATACTGCATACCTTGCACACCATTAATTGCCCTTTCTAATGGAATAAGTGTGCTATTTACCAATACATCAGCACTTGAGCCCGGGTAGGCAATAAATACCATTACGCGTGGTGGCGCAATAGAAGGAAACTGTGAGATAGGTAAGTTGGTAATTGCCAAAATTCCTATTAGTACTATTGCAAGCGAAATTGCTATTGCAAGTACTGGTCGTTGAATAAATTTACTAAACATAATTTTATGGTTTATTTTTTAGTTTTATTCAGCATGTAATTCATCAAGTTCGCTAAATACTTTTTTATTATCAACGTTTTCTACTTCAATTTTGTCGTTGTTTTTTACTTTACGAATGCCTTCAATTAAAATTCTATCTGTAGGTAAAAGTCCGCTTGTTACAGCAAATAAGTGTGGCATTTCTAATCCAACAGTAATATGCCTTGTTTTTACAATGTTATCCTTGCCAACCACAAAAACATACTTTTTATCAAGTATCTCGAAGGTTGCTTTTTGTGGAATTAATAGTGCATTTTTTATTTCTACTGGCATTAAAATATTACCAGTTTCACCATGTCGAAGAATCCTTTTGGGATTTTCAAAAGTTGCCCTAAATGCTATGTTCCCTGTTTCGTTATTAAAGTCGGCTTCAATTGTTTCTACTACTCCATTTAGTGGATACATAGCGTTATTAGCCATCATTAGTTTTACAGTTTTTTTGTCCGATTTTTTGGTGTCGGTTATAAAGTTTAAATATTCGGCTTCGGGTACATTAAAATAAACCCACATTTTACTATTGTCTGATAGCATAGTTAATAATGCGCCTTCATCAATTAAGCTTCCTTTTCGTTCGTAAAACTTATCCATTATGCCATCAAATGGCGCCTTAATTTGGGTAAATGCTAAATGAGCATTTGCTAGTGATAGTTCTGCTTTTTCTTTATCAAGTTTTGCTTTTGCTAATGCCAATTCATTTTTAGATACAATATGGCTATCTGCTAAGTTTTTAGTGTTTTGATATTCAATTTCGGCAAAGCTTACGTTGGCTGCGGCTTTTTCTTTTTCGGCCTGATAGAGCGTGGGCATAATTTGAAACATTAGCTGTCCCTTTTTTATAAATTGTCCTTCATCTACAAATATACTTTGTAAATAACCGCGCTCTTGCGAACGTATTTCAATGTGGTTTATGGCGTGTATTTGACAAACATATTCTTTGTAAATTAAGGTGTCTTTGGTTAGTGGGGTGGTAACTAAATATTTTGATTCTTCTACTTCGTGATTTTCTGTATGATTACAGCTAACTGTAATTAAAACACACAATAACCCGAATACAATTGTTAATTGTTTCATTTTGATTTTTTTAAAATAAATATACGGAGGCCGACAAATACAATTCTTGTGCGGCAAATTAAATTTGCTTTAAGCCGGGCTTAATAGCGATGTAATAAAGTAAAGTTTAAAATTTAGGATAAGTATCCTTGCCACGAATGGTGGAGTAAAAAGAGGGGATTTCCTACTTGATTTTTATAAGAATTTTTTAAATTGTAATAGGTAGTTTTGTGAAAGATAGCACTAAAGTACACTGTGTTTCGGTGCAATTTAGTAATGTTTAATGCATGAAAATTTTCATTTTCTTGCTGCTCATCTAATTCTTCAACTTTTTCATCTTTAACATAACCATTAACAAAAATAGTATTATTTGGGATGCTGGCTTGTAAGGTGTATGTTTTGTTTAGTTGGAATAAAGTACTGCTTTCTTGTAATGTTTTATTAGCATAACTCTTAAAAGAAAATAAAAGTACCAATGCAAAGCAACTAAGTGATAACAATAGTGCTTTTAAAGAGGTATAACTGTGAATGTTTTTGTTTTTGACAAACATTTGTGGTTACAAATATATAACTAACTTACAATCCAATATAAAAAAAATGTTTTTTTTATATTAAAATCCTAATTAGTCAACCATAATTTCATCACATGCAATCATGCTTTTTCTGTTTGCTCTAAAGCGCCAATCAGGGATGTTTTGCCAGTTTACAGCTTTTACATGTATAAATCTTACTTGGCTATTTTGTGTAGTAAATATAAAGTTTATAGGTTTAGCATTATAATGCTCCTCCATGGTTTCTTTATAATTATAAGGCACGTTTATTTTTGCTGGCGTGTAATTAATGCCATCTACAGAAACACTTACTTCAATATCTTTAGGGGTAAATATCCAATGCCTTGGGTCGTCTAAAAAGTTTATACTAATACTAGTTACTTTTTTTGAAGTTTTCATATCAATAGTAACATCAAAATCATTACCATAAAAACATAACCAATTGTAACTAAAATCTTTTGCACCATAAACCTCGTCTATCAAGGTGGTTTCTTTAAGCGCTGGGTAATCTTCTGCAAACGGGTGTTTTAGTTTAACTAGTGCATCTTTTGCCAAATTAGCTTTCCATCCTTTTGCAAATATGCCCTCCCATTCTTCTTTGTATTGTGTTGGGCTGTATCCACCTTCGCTAATTTCAGTTACATTATTTTTAATACACATGTCTACAAATTTGTTTACACGTGCAATTGTTTTTTTATTAACTTCAAATGTATTGATGTTTTCTTTCTGTATTAAATAGCCATTTTTTGCAGTGCCATACATTCTTGATTGTTGCAACACCACATAATCGAGAGAAAGACGCAATCTATTTACCCTTGGTAATACTTTTTTGTTTTGTTCTACTGCACCTTCTGCCTTGTCAAATAGTGTTGAGTACTTATCCATTAATTCTGGAGTTAAGTAACTGTTGTATTCATTTACGGGGTTCCCATAAATATCAATATTGCGTTTGCTATTTCTCGATTCGGCATATAATAATCGAAGGTATTCTTCTATAAATTTTCCAGCACCTTTGTAATAATCTTTACAAAATGTAGTAATCAATTCGTCACTATTTAAGTCGGGGTTCCAAAGTAGTTTAGCTGTGATGTAACTTTTTAGTTCGGCAAATTCACCATATCCATCTCCGCTACCTTGGCTAAAAATACCTTTTACATTGTGGTTTGCATAATATTTAATATTAGCAGCCAAGTTTAAAATATCGGGCAAAGGAGCAAGGTAATTTGTAAACTGTGTAGTGTAATCCCATACAAAAATATTGTGTGTTAATTCCTCCCAATTTGTTAATGCTTTTCTAAAGCTAGCTGCTGTTTTTTCGGTTTCTATTGGGTTAGTTCTATATGCGTCAATTGTGCTAAGCATAACATAAACATTTGGCAATGGTTTAGTTTTTAAAGGAGCACGCATGGTGTATGTATAGGCCAATGTAGTAAATATTTTATCAGGAAAGGCTTTTGCAATTTTGTTTACAAATTGAATGTGAGGTCCTGTTGGGCCACCTTCTTCTTCAATAATTTTTTTACAATTATCGCATTGGCAATAACCAATGTCATCTTCGGCACTTATACTCCAATAAATGGCATCAGGATTATCAGCCATCTTTAGTTTTAAGGAGTTAATCATTACCTTAACTACTCCATCATTAGTCATGCATAATTGTGTGGCTTTTCGTTGCCCATTTTCA
>JAGPCI010000295.1 GCA_018058165.1 Bacteroidia bacterium | reverse complement strand
TAACCGTATTGGTAATAGATGCACCGCTAATAACATTAAGCAAAATTTGCTCATTATAAATACCTGGCCTTACATTAAAAACTACTGCTCCCGAAACACCTGCAACATCTAAAGCTGCTACTGCATCAGTAAAGTTTGTAAAGTCAGGTGTAGTTCCACCAATGGTGTATGAACCACTTAGCGAAGTTGAAATTACACGTTCAAAAGTATCATTGCTAAAATTTGCATCTGTTAATGTATTTGGAGCAACGGTGTAAATTCTTAATCTGCTAAAACCATTTGGGATATTTAAAGTAAAAGCAACATTAGCAGTATCGCATGGCAATAATGTACCCGACCAATTTACTGTTTGCGGAGCCATGTTATTAAATGAATATTTAATTAGGGCTGTACCTACAATGTTTGCACCGTAATTTCGTAAACGTATATTAATTTGGCGAGGTCCTGGATTAAGTGGTATAGCTAACGGGTGTATAAACTCAACACCAATATCGTTTGTTACACCTTGAATCTCATATGCTCCCATATCAGGAATGGTGTTTCTGGTTACCCCATTAATGTCGGTTAACACAGTTCCTAAAATCATTCCATTGTTACACTCATCAGTAATTTGCATGTTGCTATCACTTACAAATGATGTTGGTTTAAAAATAGAATTAGCATTACCACCGTATACGTTTTTAAACGTTGCAGGATAACGCGTACCTCCATAATACATTATGCCTGCTGTTGTATCTAACTTATAAAAATGGTTGTAGTTAAAGGTATCAATACCCGAAGTAGAAGCTGAATAAAATGTATGGCCACTACCAGCTACCGTGCGGGCAAAAATATTATTAACAATACTTATTGACGTACCAGAACTGAAATACATCGCTGCATAAGTAGTGTTTGTGGTTCCAGGGTTTGTCATATTAACCGTATTATGGTGTATCATCCATCGGGTAGCGGAGATTAGATAAATACCAGTTGCAGTTGTAGAAATCATTGGCCCACCTCCAATAACATTGTTAGCTATTATACCCTTACGTGTTATGGGGTTTGAACAGTTTTGTATGTAAATCCCTCTGTTTACAATGCTTGGAATTTTATTGCCTATAATTTGAGTAGCATAATCAGGAATAGTGGTATTTACATATCCACAATAAATCCCAAAATTACCTATGCCTTCGGGCGTTGTAATGGTGTTGTAATTTATGCGTACATTCTCTACATAATTAATATATACTGCAGTATAATAAATTCCTATAAAGGTGTTATTTGTTATGCGTAAAGCTAAACTTAGTGTTGATGATATTGAACTATTGTAATAACCATAAAAACCACCAGAAATTTCGTTCGAGTCTATGGTTATGCTATCCATCTTAACATTTGTATAACTGATAGCACTGCCAGAAGCAATTATGCCCGCATAATTCTGGCTAGTAGAAGTTGCACCTGCTCCTAATTGAAGTATCTTACATGATTTGATTGTAATATTACTAGTTGTACTACCAACCAACATCATATTAATGCCGTAACCAGAACTTGTTGACGTATTTTGAATGGTTAAATTTTTAAATGTTACATAACGGCAACCTTGTAATAGCACAACTGATTGATTTGAACTATTTAAATTGCTGAATGAAATAATTCTTGTGTTTCTGTTTCCATTGCCCCCATTAAAGGTAACTGTATTGGTAGCCGATGAACCAACAATGTTAAAATCAATTACAACTCGCTCATTATATGTACCGGGGTTTACTAAAAACTCTACAGCACCACCTACGCCCGAAGTGCGTAACATTGAAACGGCACTGGCAAAATTAGGGAAATCGGCTGTTGCACCTCCAATGGTATATGTACCCGATAATGCTAAATACACATTGGTACGCACCGTATCATTGGCCGGAAAAGGATCTGCTTGGCCATTAGGTAAATCAACCCATGCCACAATTGAATTAACTGATTGGCTAAAATTACCTTGTTGCAAAGCGGTGAAAATAATAGAGGTTGTATCACATGTAGGTAAATTACCTGTCCAGTTCATGCTGCGTAATGGGCCATTATTTAAACGATAATTAACACGCAATGCTGTTAAGTTTGTTCCTCCAACGTTTCTAAATTGTACACGCACGCTCGATAAGCCGGGAGTTGCAGGTGATGCCGGCCAAAGTATTGCGCTGGCTTCTGCATCAACTCCTGAGCTAGGCAACTCATCAGCGCCAATGTCCGGTGGCGTTGAACGTAAATCGCCATTAATATCTCTGGTTACAACTGTATTTAAATAACCATGATTGCAACGATTGCCGATGGTTAAAGTTGTATCGTTTGTAAAACCAGGTATTCGGTAAATGTTTCCTTGGCCTACATTGCCTATTGTACGTGGGTAATATGTTGCTCCCCAAATATACACAATTCCAAGAGAGGTGTCTGATGGCAGCTCATAAATTATGTTATTGGCGAAGGTATCTAATGCAGCTCCAGTGGTATACATCGCCTGTCCACTTCCACTAACCATTCGAGCCAGAATATTATTTACCACAGAAATACCTGCTGAACCAGTCAAATAAAGTGGCGATTCGCTAGTTGAAGTTGATAAATAATTGTGGTTAATTGAATTGTGGTAAATCATCCAATTTGATGAAGAGCTTAATGAAATACCTCTAGCACCATTTTGTCTAAACCCTCCTCCAATCATGTTATTGGCTATTAAACCTTTTAATTGTGGTAGTTGATTTGAGTTTTGTAGGTTAATACCAACTGCACCACAGTTGGTAATTTTGTTAGATGTAATTTGGGATAATTCATTCGCAGAGTTTGCAGTAACCGAGTTCAAGTTTATACCAATATTTGAATTAGCATTAATTGATCGGTTATTAATTGTATTTCCTTCGATTTTTACTGCTCGAAATGAGGATACATCTATACCTCTATCACAATACAAAATATTGTTTGCACGGTATGTGTGTCCACTTGAAAAAATAGAACTGTTTCCTAAGGCATATATACCGTATGTAGCCCATATTATCGAATTGGAATCGAGTAATAAATTTTCAACATTGGTTGTTGATGGCGTGTTGCTTTGACTACCCGCAACTACTACACCCATAAAACTAAATGTTCCGGTGTTTGCGTTTACAGGAGCTGTGGTTTCTATTTTACATTTTTTTAATGTAACATTATCTGCTCCATTGGTTATAAATACAGGCCATGCATAGGTAGTTCCTGTACCTTGTATGGTCATATTCTGAAACGTAATGTAATCTGCTGCACTAATTTGTAGCGTATGACGAGCAGTAGTTA
>JAGPCI010000294.1 GCA_018058165.1 Bacteroidia bacterium | reverse complement strand
GGCATGGAGTATCCAACAATAACAAATGTAACTGAAGTAAATAAACAAATAATTGTGCATGAGGTTGGCCATAATTGGTTTTATGGCATTTTGGCATCTAACGAAAGAGAATATCCTTGGATGGATGAAAGCTTGAATAGCTACTATGAGTCGAGAAATGATTACCAAGCAAAACCTGTTTTGTACAAAAATATATTTGCAAAAAAACCTAACACCAGCAGGTTTAACATTGGCAACAGTAGTTTTGCAAGTTCATCTTTTGGGTTATTGCAATTACAATATCTTTTAAGTGCCCGTAACAATGCCGACCAGCTTATCACACTGCCATCTAAAGCATATACAGGACTAAACTATGGGAGTATTATTTATGGAAAAGCGCCTTTAGCTTTTTTACAGTTAGAGAAATATTTAGGCACACCAACTTTTGATAGCATGATGAAAAGCTATTACCAAAATTGGAAATTTAAACACCCTTTACCCAATGATTTTATTAACCATGTAAAAGGATTTACCGATAAAGATTTAACCTGGTTTTTTAAAGATTTAATGAACACCGTTGCAAAGCCAGATTACGCCATTACTCGAGTACAAAAGCGCAATAATAATTTAATTATTACAATAAGAAACAAAGGGTTTGTAGCAGCACCTTTTTACATACAAACGTTAAACAATGATTCTGTTTTACACCAAATAGCTGTAGCACCATTTAACGAAACCACAACCGTAACAATGCCCGCAAGTAATGCAACACAAGTGCGTATTGATGCATTAGAAGAAAGTATTGATGCGTATAGAGATAACAATTACGCGAGAACAACTGGACTGTTTAGAACTACACGAGGAATAGAAACTAAATTTTTAGTAAACATTGAAAAACCCAATAAACAACAATTGTTTTACACTCCAATAATTGGTGCAAATTATTACAACAAAACTATGGTTGGATTGGCGTTATACAACAGCATTTTGCCACGTAAAAAAACTGAGTACTATTTTACACCCATGTATGCATTTGGTACCAAAGATTTAGCGGGATACTTTAGCCTCCAAACCCGAGCTTTTGGTTATGGATTTATAAGAGAGGCGTTAGTGGGATTTGATATGGCAAGATTTGCAAGTGCAGGTTACAACAGCAACCAAGTTATTGGGGTTGATACTTTAGGACAACCAATTTTAGGATTTGAATACGGATTAAAAGTATATGAAAAACTAACACCTAGGATAACTATATTTTTTAAAAATAACACGCCAACAAATGGGGTTGAAAAAAGAATGGATATTCGTTATGTAATGGTTAACGAGCAAAAACACACAACGACTTTATTTAATAATTTTGGTGCACATTATGGTTATTTTGATGTTACATATACCCACAGCAAAAACCTTAAAATAAATCCATATAGCATTGCTTTTAATTATCAAAATGCCAATGCGCAAAGCAAATTCGAAAAAGTAACTGCCGAGTATAATGCCTTTTTTAATTATGGCGAAAAAAAGAAAGGTTTAACGGTGAGGGGTTTTGCTGGATTATTTTTAACACGCCCTACAAATAATATGGACGAGCGCGCCCAATTTAGGTTAGCCGAAAACAATGGTTACTTTGATTATCTATACGACCACTCACAATTTGGCCGTGGCGAAGCAAATATCACCAATAATATTTTTACACAACAAATAATGAACACTGGTACAGGCTTTAGAACCTACGCACCAGTGGCTAATACAGATGATTGGGTAGCGGCTATAAACCTTACTTCAACCATTTTTGGTGTATTACCTTTACGTGTATTTGTTGATGTGGCAGCAATCAATACAAAACTTCCTGTATTAAATGGAAATACTGGTGTTACAGAAATAATCTATCAAGCCAATTTACATTACGTTACCGGTATTAGCTTATGGATGTTTAAAGGAATTTTTCAAGTTAATTTCCCTGTATTTACCGACCCATTAACTCAAGCAAGTTGGGATTTAAACAACAGCGTTGGCCAACGGATGACATTTACTTTAAACCTAAATGCACTTAACCCAATTAAACAAATTAGAAACAGTAAGTTGTTTTAGGGTTAATAAATTATGCGATTAAAATCTCTCTTACAATTTTTACTTATTAACGCGATTTTGCTTAACACGGCAGTTGCACAAAACGTTGATATTGTCTTACTGCGTAAATTAAACCTAAACCGCAACACCACACTCGACCCTACATTTAATACCATTACCAATAGCGTATTTCCGCTTGCGTTAGCCGTTCCTGCAACATTTGCAACCTTATACTTAATTAAAAAAGATAGCACAAATAAACAGCGAACACTAATAATTGGTGGTACATTATTGGTTTCATCAGCAGTTACGGGCTTGCTTAAATACAGCATACAAAGGCCTCGCCCTTATGTAACCTACCCCGATTTAGATAACATTACACCAGAAGATAAGTATTCATTTCCATCAGGGCACACATCAACGGCATTTGCTTTAGCTACCTCAATTACCATTGTTTATCCCAAATGGTATGTGGCAGTTCCTGCATATTTGTGGGCTTCATCTGCCGCTTATTCGCGTATGCATTTTGGCGTGCATTACCCTAGTGATGTATTGGCAGGAGCCTTAATTGGAAGTGGATCTGCATGGTTAAGTTATCAATTAAATAAACGCTTGCAGCGGTGTAAAAAGTTTTAACTTAATGTCTATACCAAAACAATTTTTTTGGACACTAATTGCATTAATAGCCTCTCAATTAGTTGGTCAGTTGCTGCCGCCATATAGTATGGTGCTTGGCACTACTTTTATAGTACCAGTAACTGCTCTATTTATTTGCTTTTTTCGTGGAAAAAAATCATTGCGATTCGACTTTGAGTTAAAATCAACAATTGTTATTTCAGTAACTGTGTTAAGCGCAACACTTGATTACTTTTATGCACCAGGAACTCATGACAACATTGGATTTGGATGGATGGTTATGTTTTGGTCTTATGGCCTTTTTGTATTGTTTTTCGGGCTTGTTGCGGCAAAATTCTATAAAGATTTTTCATTCAGCAAATTTGGTTTCAATGTTTGGACAGTAATGACGATAATAGAACTAATCCTATTTATTTCAATCCCTTTAGTTTATCATCGATTACTATTTACAGGAAAAATAATAGCTATTGTTGGCAACTGCTAAAAAATCCAATCAACTGAATAGTGCTGAACATCAATCCTTTTCCTCCTGACAACTTACTCTTGCTTCAACTTTTTCGATTTTAATGCCTTAACGTAATAAACCAAAGGCAGGGCTCCAAAGATTATATGCAA
>JAGPCI010000293.1 GCA_018058165.1 Bacteroidia bacterium | reverse complement strand
CTAACGGAAATTTTACAACCGTTAGTGATGGAACGAGTTCAGAAAAAACAAACTTTACGGCATTTACAACTACAAATGATATTGAAAATGTGATAGCAGTTGTTGCAACTAAATTAAATTTTGTGCTACAGCCAAGCAATGCCACTATTGGTGTAGCAGTAACACCATCAATTACAATTAATGCAACAGATGTAAATAATAACCTTGACGTAAATTTCACTTCAAATGTTACTTTAAATGTAAACACGGGCACAGCCACTATTCATCCAAGTGCTACCAAAACTATTGCTGCTATTAGCGGATCGGCTACATTTAATAATTTGTATTTTAATACATCTGCCATTGGCAATACTTTAATTGGTAGTTCATCTGGGTTAACATCAACAACTGCAAGTAGTAGTTTTGATATTACATCAAACCCAACTGCTGGATTACAATTAGCTGCCGCAAACACATCATACTTAATAGATTTTGATAACACTGTTTCAGGCGTAAATAATGGAGGTTGGGCAGGCACAGGATTTTCGCCAACACCAAGTGCTGGGCAACTGAACTCAAATGCTTGGGCAGTTACTGGTTGGAGCAATGGAAATTTAGCATTTGGCGGAACACAAACAACCGCAAGCACAGATTACACAAGAGGTACTTCAAGCATTGCAGTAACAACTGGTGGATTGTATAATTTTGAAATTAGTGGAAATAAAACATTGGGTATACAGCCAGGAGGAAGTGATTGGGCACCAGGAACAGTTACGTTAAAAATACAAAATGCAACAGGAAACGATATTACCGCACTAAATATTGCCTATAAAGTTTATATACGAAATGACCAAGACAGAAGCAGTTCATTTAATTTCTCCTACTCAAATAATGATGTTACTTATACAGCAGTAACAGATTTAAGCATAACCTCTCCAACTGCATTAGATGCACTTGGCTGGAAAATGTATTACTGTGTTGTAAAAATTACAGGCATTAGTATTCCGGCTACTGGTTATTATTACTTAATGTGGAGCGGTGCTGATGTTGCTGGAAGTGTTAGCAGAGATGAATTTGCATTAGATGATATTGAAATTATACCAAACCCAACTGGTTTGTTAAGCAGTGCTGGTGGCGATATTTTAAATGCAGTAATTGCAGGTGAAGCATCATTTACAAGCAACGTTACTGGCCTAACTTCATTATTGGTTACTACTACTGGAAATTTAACAACCACAGATAAAACCATAGCTTTTAATACAAGTGCTTCGGCCACTATTAATGGTGTGCTTAATACCGCAAACTTAGATGGATTTAGTGGTTCAGCTACAACTACAATTGTTAACACCAATAGCCCAACAATTACTTTAGGAGCAAGCTCTACTATTGTATATAATGGTAGCGGAGCACAAACATTAAGTAGTAGAACTGATTATAAAAACTTAACCATAAACAATGCTGCTGGCCTTACAGCCACTGGCAATAGCACCATTAATGGGAGTTTAACCTTAACTAATGGAACGTTAGCATTAGGGGCAAATACTTTAACATTTGCAGGCACTGCGGCCACCCGTAGTTTAGGTTTGATTGATGCAAGCACAGGTACTTTAAATTTTACCAATAGCAGTTTATTAAATATACCTGCATCGTTATTTACAAGTACAGTAAATAATTTTACATCAAACAGTACAGGCGGAATAAGATTGGATAGCAACATAACCATAGCTGGTAATCTATCATTGCTTGCAAATAACTTAGATGCAAATAATATGTTATCATTGGCTTCAACAGGGTCGGTAATTCATAATGGCGGCACAATTTCAAACTTTATAATACCAACCACACTTACCAATTATGTTTTGCCAAATGGCACCACTTCGCTTACAAGTAATTTAAATATTTTGGGTGATTTAACTTTAGCTGGAAATATACTAGATATTGCAGCGAGCACCATAGCTGTAAGTGGAAACATAAGCAGAACAACAGGTACTATAAGAAGCAACGGAGGCACAATTTCATTAATAGGAACAGGAAGCTCTAGTTTGTTTTTTGACCAAACAACTCCAGGTACTACCAATAAATTAAAAGACTTAAATATAAATAGAACAGCCGAAACAATTACAATTGGTAATGCTGTTTTGATTTCAGAAAACGGAACCGTTACAGTAACTGCAGGTGAATTGGCAAGTGGCGGTAACTTAACTTTGTTATCTACAGGAAATACTGGGCGCATTGCTGAACTAACTGCAGGTGCAAGTGTAACCGGAAATGTAACAGTGCAAAGATGGATAAACGGAGGAAGTGTGTTATCATTAAATAGGCCGGGCATACCACAATTAAGAACATGGCGGGCAATGTCGAGTCCAATAAGTGGCGGTACTTATGCGCAATTTAGCGATGATATTTTAATTTCAGGTCCTGGCGGCATAGGTAATGGGTTTGATTTTGCTGGTCCTACATCATCAATTAGATTATGGCAAGAAACAGGCACTAGAGGCTGGGCAAGTATTGCTACCATAGGCACAAGTCTACCTTCATCAGGAATTGGAATGTTGGTTTTTTATAGAGGAACAAGAGATCAAACTTCATCATTAACCAATACCAGTATTGCACCTAATGATAATGTAATAGACTTTGAAGGAACTATTAATAGTGGTGATGTGGTTGTAAATTTAGATTATCAAAATACTGCCACCCCAGCTGATGATGGTTGGAACTTGGTTGGTAATCCATATCCAAGCCAAATTAATTGGGCAAATGTAAGTAAGGATGCTGGGGTTGATGATTTCTTTTACATATACGACCCAGCAAGTGGTAACTACTTTTCGGAGGTAACACCAAGTACTGGAATTATAGCTACTGGCCAAGCTTTTTTTGTACAAGTAAATACAAGCGGACAAAAAATCAATTTTCAAGAAAATGATAAATCTGCCAACGGGTATACATCAAGGTTTAAAACGGGTAACAACCTTATAAAAGTTAAAATGCAGTTTGATTCGGTGCAGTTCGACTTGGCTACTTTAAATTTTAGTGCAAATGCATCAAACAATTATATTTTTAAAGAAGATGCATCAAAACTTGCAAATAGTATTTACAACATAGCATTTGTAACCCCTAATAATAGAACGGTACAGCACAATTTTGTAAGTAATTTATCAAACAATAGCACTGATACATTTGTGCTTCAAACTACATCAACCATAAATAACACTTTTAGCTTAAACTTTAGTGATTTCGCGGCTGTACCTAGCAATAAAAATATAATTTTGGTTGATAAGCACAATAATAATAGTGTTGATTTAAGGAGCACGTCAAACT
>JAGPCI010000060.1 GCA_018058165.1 Bacteroidia bacterium | reverse complement strand
AACGACAGCATTACAGGAGCAAACCCGGTGGGCAATTTAATTAATGTAGGTGGTACACTTTTTGGTTTAACAAAGTATGGCGGTTCAAATAATAAAGGTACCATATTTAAAATTTTACCTGATGGAACTGGCCATAATATAATTTTTAATTTTACGGGTTTGGCAAGTGGAAGTAACCCTAATGGTTCGCTAATTTTTGATGGTACTTATTTGTATGGCACAACAGAAATAGGGGGAACTTTTAATAGTGGAATACTTTTTAAAATTTTACCTGATGGTACTGGTTTTACTTCATTGTTTAGTTTTTCGGGGTCTACCAGCGGAACCTATCCTAGAGGCTCGCTTGTTCTTGATGCTGGTTTTTTATATGGAACAGCTTCATTTGGTGGCACAACAAATAAGGGAACTGTTTTTAAAATTAATACCAACGGATCAGGCTTTGTTAAATTATTAGATTTTGCAGGAACAACAAATGGAAGTAATCCTTATGGTTCATTAATTATTGATAGTAATTATTTATACGGTACAACCAGTGTTGGAGGGATAAATAATAAAGGTACAATTTTTAAAGTTGGTACCAACGGAACTGGATTTACTAAGTTAAAAGATTTTGATAGTACTACCACCGGACATAATCCTGTTGGTTCATTAATTATTGATAGTAATTTTTTATATGGCACAACCAGGCTAGGGGGTATTAACAATAACGGTGCTATTTTTAAAATTCAAACCAATGGTACTGCATACACAAAATTATTCGACTTTGATGGTACTACAAATGGAGGGAATCCTTATGGTTCCTTAATTTCTGACGGCTCTTTTTTATACGGATTGACTAGAGAAGGAGGTGCAAACTTTAATGGAGTAGCATTTAAAATTAGCTTTGATGGCTCAGGATTTTCCACATTATTAAATTTCGAAACATTTGCAAAAGGTAATAGTCCAGTTGGTTCGTTAATTTTTGTTGATACTGCATTGTATGGTATAACGCAATATGGCGGTATATATAATGATGGAACCATTTTTAAAGTTAAAAGTGATGGAACTAACTTTGCAAAACTATTTGATTTTGCAGGTCCTAAAAACGGAAGTACACCAAGAAGTCCATTAACAAAAGCCGGCAATTCTATTTATGGAATGACATTTAATGGTGGTTTAAATAATAACGGTACCATTTTTAAAATATCACCACAAACACGCGGGTATACTAAAATATTAGACTTTGCAGCTTATACAGGTGCAGGTTATCCTATCGGTGCAATGTGTGCGGACAGTATTTTTTTATACGGGGCAACCTATGGTGGAGGAACTGAAGGCATGGGTACAATTTTTAAAACTAGGCATGATGGAACTGGATACACCACCTTGGTTAGTTTTAATGGTGCAGCAAATGGAAGTTATCCTTATGGTTATTTAATTATGGTTGATAGCTTTTTATATGGTATGACATATGCTGGCGGAATAAGTGATGATGGTACTATTTTTAAAGTTAAAAAGGATGGAACTGGATTTGCCAAACTACATAATTTTGCAGGAGCATCAAACGGAAAAAATCCCATTGGTGGGTTAGTTTTTAATGGAACTTACTTGTTTGGTATGACTTATTATGGCGGAGCAACCGATAATGGTACACTTTTTAAAATATTACCCAATGGCACTGGCTTTAGTAAACTTGTTGATTTTGGCGGCATGGTAGATGGCAGAAATCCTGAAGGTAGCTTGATTATGGACAGTGCTTTTTTATACGCTGTAACTAATTATGGCGGTTCATTCAACAGAGGAGTTATTTTTAAAATTAGGCATGATGGTACCCAGCTTAATAATTTGTACAACTTTGGAGGCCTTGGAAGTGGTAGTATTCCTGTTGGTTCTTTGCTTGATTATGATGGAAATTTTTACGGTGTTACAAGTTATGGTGGTGCAAACGATAAAGGTACACTTTATAAAATAATGCGAGATGGAACAGGGTTTGTAAAATTATTCGACTTTAATGGAATAACTAGTGGCCGCAATCCAACTGGCTCGTTAATTATTGATAGTGCTTTTTTATATGGCACAACATATGGAGGCGGTTCAGCTGATATTGGTACTGTTTTTAAGTTTAAGGAATGTGCCCCAAGTGCTGGCGTTGATATTCAATATGCTTGTAATTCATTTAAATGGATGGATAGCATTGTTTATACTTCATCAAACGATAGCGCAAAATGGACATTAACAAATTCGATTGGGTGTGATAGTGTAGTAACTTTAAAACTAACCATTGATAATAATATTACTGCAACTGATGTTCAAACAGCATGTGGTTCATACAAATGGATGGATGGCATTACTTACACTTCATCAACCGATAGTGCAAAATGGATATTGAAAACAACTGCTGGCTGCGACAGTGTTATTACATTAAACTTAACCATTAAGCAGCCAACTACAGCAATAGATGTTCAAACAGCATGTGGTTCTTATAAATGGATGGATAGCATTATTTATACTTCATCAAACAATACTGCACAATGGATATTGAAAACAACTGCTGGCTGCGACAGTGTTATTACATTAAACTTAACCATTAAGCAGCCAACTACAGCAATAGATGTTCAAACAGCATGTGGTTCTTATAAATGGATGGATAGCATTATTTATACTTCATCAAACAATACTGCACAATGGATATTGAAAACAACTGCTGGCTGCGACAGTGTTATTACATTAAACTTAACCATTAAGCAGCCAACTACAGCAATAGATGTTCAAACAGCATGTGGTTCTTACAAATGGATGGATAGCATTGTTTACACTTCATCAAACAATACAGCAAAATGGCTATTGACCAATGCCGCGGGTTGTGATAGCACAATTACATTAAACCTAACCATAAATACAGTTGATGTTGGTGTAACAAAAAACAAATCAACAATAACTGCTAATAATGCTACTGCAACAGCCTACCAATGGTTAAATTGTGATAATAGTTATGCAATAATTACAGCAGAAAATGCCCAAAGTTTTACCGCTAAAGTTAATGGTAATTACGCAGTAGAAATAAAAGAAAATGGTTGTAGGGATACTTCTGCATGTGTTGCAATAACAAATGTCGGGATACAAGATTTAGTAGTAAATTCAAGTGTTTTTATTTATCCAAATCCATCAGCTAATTTCATAACCATCAAAAACAATATCGGTTATTTAAATAAAACATACTTAATATTTAATGCACTTGGTCAGCAAGTTTTATCTGGTAAATTAACAAGCGAAACTACTATAGTAGATATCTCATCTTTAACAAAAGGGTTTTATTTTATGCAAGTTGGGGAGGAAAATGTACAATTATTTAAGTTGATGAAAAATTGAGTAGTTAAAATGTTTTTTACTTTATTTGATTTAAAATTCGTGTCTAATTTTTTCCTTTTACCTCATTGCTTATCAAGCAAAATTAGTGTTTGCAAATCAAGCAAAATAACAAGCCATTTATATTGCTAAAACAGCACCATTAAATTATTAGCTAATATGCTGTTCTATCTAGTAAAATTTAATACCTTGCATCGGTTTTATTGAATAAAAATATACATGACGAATAAGGATTATACACTACGATTATCAGGACTAGAACCACTAGTAATATTTGAAGGTTCAAACTTTATTAATGTTGGTGAGCGCACAAATGTTACTGGCTCAAAAATGTTTTTACGTTTAATAAAAGAAGGAAATTTCGAAAAAGCTTTAGAGGTAGCACGCGAGCAAGTTGCTGGTGGGGCACAGGTTATAGACATTAACATGGATGAAGGAATGCTTGATGGCGTTGAAACCATGACTAAGTTTTTGCATTTGGTAATGGCCGAACCTGATATCTCTAAAGTGCCCATCATGATTGATTCGAGTAAATGGGAAATACTTGAGGCGGGTTTAAAGTGTGTGCAAGGCAAGTGTATTGCAAATTCAATTTCACTTAAAGGTGGCGAGGCAGAGTTTATTCGCCAAGCAAAAATTGTAAAACGATTTGGTGCGGCTGTTATTGTTATGTTGTTTGATGAGGATGGACAAGCAGATAATTACCCACGTAGAATTGAAATTGCAGAGAGAGCATATCGCATCTTAACTGAGATTGTTCATTTTCCTGCTGGTGATATTATTTTCGACCCAAATATATTTCCGGTTGCAACAGGTTTAGAAGAGCATAGAAGAAATGCCATCGATTTTTTTGAAGGAACTAAATGGATTAAAGAAAACTTACCTGGTGCCAAAATTAGTGGCGGTGTTTCTAATGTTTCGTTTTCGTTTAGAGGTAACGATAAAGTACGAGAAGCCATGCACTCCGCATTTTTGTATCATGCCATAAAAAACGGTATGGATATGGGTATTGTAAACCCTAGTCAGCTTGAAGTGTACGACCAAATTGATAAAGATTTATTGGAGTATGTAGAAGACGTTTTGCTTGATAGAAAAGATGATGCAACAGAGCGTTTGCTTGAGTATGCCGAAAAAATAAAAGGAAAAGGTAAAGAAAAGGTGATTGATGACGAGTGGAGAAAAGGTACTGTTGAAGAAAGGTTAAGCCACTCTCTTATAAAAGGAATTGTAGAGTTTATTGATGTTGATACCGAAGAGGCTTATCAAAAATTAGGTAAACCAATTGAAGTTATTGAAGGGCCATTAATGGCTGGAATGAATGTGGTGGGAGATTTGTTTGGTCAAGGAAAAATGTTTTTGCCTCAGGTTGTAAAAAGTGCTCGCGTAATGAAAAAAGCAGTAGCCTATTTAACACCTTATTTAGAAGAAGAAAAACGTTTAGCAGGCACTAAAGCAGGTGGCGGACAAGGTAAAATATTACTAGCTACAGTTAAAGGTGATGTGCATGATATTGGTAAAAACATTGTTGGTGTAGTATTAGCTTGTAACAATTTTGAAATTGTTGATATGGGTGTTATGGTACCCGCTGATAAAATTTTAGAACGTGCCAAGGCCGAAAATGCCGATATTATAGGCTTAAGCGGTTTAATTACGCCTAGTTTGGATGAAATGGTACATGTGGCTAAAGAAATGGAACGTTTGGGTTTAAAAACACCTTTGTTAATAGGTGGAGCTACAACATCTCGCGTGCATACTGCTGTTAAAATAGATCAACATTATAGTGGCCCTGTAGTGCATGTTTTGGATGCAAGTAAAAGTGTTCCGGTAGCGCAAAGTTTAATTAATAAAATTAACCGACCAGTTTTTGAAGCCAATACTAAGGCTGACTACGCTCAATTTAGAGAGGATTATAAAAACAGAACCCGCGAAAAAAATTATGTTACACTTGAAAAAGCCCGTGCCAATAAAATAAAAGTAGAAGCAAAGAATATTGTTGCACCTAGTTTTACTGGTGTTAAAGTTTTTGATGATTTTCCTTTAAGCGAATTACGTGAATATATAGATTGGACCCCATTTTTTATGACCTGGGAATTGGCAGGCCGTTATCCTAAAATTTTACAAGACGAAATAGTAGGTGTGGAGGCACAAAAATTATTTAATGATGCGAATAGCATGTTAGATGAAGTGATTAGTAAAAAGCTGCTTAAAGCAAAAGCGGTAATTGGTTTTTGGCCTGCAAATGCAGTTGGCGATGATGTAAAAGTTAAGTTAACGGATACCGAAGATGCTACTTTCCATTTCTTACGCCAACAAAGTGAGAAAGCAGAAGGACAAACTTATAATTGCCTTGCAGATTTTGTAGTTCCTCAAAGCGAAAATGTAACCGATTATATTGGAGGGTTTGCTGTAACTACAGGTATTGGTATTGAAAAATTGGTTGATGATTACGAAAAAAATCATGATGATTATAATAGCATTATGATAAAAGCGATTGCCGATAGATTGGCAGAAGCTTTTGCCGAAAAAATGCACGAATTAGTGCGTAAAGAGTATTGGGGATATGCTAAATCTGAAAACTTTAACACCGAAGATTTAATAAAAGAAGATTACCAAGGTATTCGTCCTGCGCCAGGTTATCCTGCTTGCCCAGATCATACTGAAAAAAGAATTTTATTTGATGCACTACAAGCAGAAAAAAATGCACAAATTAACTTAACAGAAAGTTTTGCAATGTATCCAGCATCTAGTGTTAGTGGCTTTTATTTTGCGCATCCTCAAAGTAAGTATTTTGGTATAGGTAAAATTAATAAAGACCAAGTAGTTGAGTATGCACAACGCAAAAATGAACCCGTTGAATTTATTGAAAGATGGTTATCGCCAAATTTAGGTTACGACAATTAGATAATGCATTCTATTGAGCTATTAAATAGCCCCATGATTTGAATTGCCTCCAGATTGATCTGGAGGGAGGATAAAAAAAATGCAAGAGATATTTAAATCTCTTGCATTTTTTTATGATAATTAGTTAGGTTGATTAAGCCTTATTTAACACTAAATTTTATAGCTTTAGTTTCACCACCAATGGTAACCACTGCATAATAAAAACCACTGTTAAATGTTGTAATATCAATGCCTACATTTTGGTTTGCATAAACAGTTTGGTTATAGTTAGCCATTTCTTGGCCTAAAATATTTACTATACTAATACTTGTGTTTTCGGCTTTCTGGGTGTTAAAGTTTAAATAAACAATACCACTTGCTGGGTTAGGGAATAAGGTAATTACGTTGTTATTAATTGTAACCTCATTCAATCCTACATTTTCTTGAACATCTATTGTCAACGATTTTTGTGAACCAGCACAACTTGCAGGGCTAGTTTCTGTAACCTTTAAAGTAGCATTTGGAGTTATCGTTTTCCAGTTTACGGTAATTGTTGGCGTACCAGCACCCGACTTTATTATACCGCCTCCTGTTACTATCCAAGTGTACACTGAAGTTGGCGATCCTGTAACAGTATAAGTTTCTGTTTTATCAACATTAGATATAGCCGGCCCGTTAATTTCGCTTGTTGTTGGTAAAGGATTTACATTTACACTTATATCTGCACTAGCTACAGAAGTACATCCGCTTTTAGTAATTGTTGCAGCATACTGGCCACTATTTGCAGCCGATAAGTTTTTAATTATTGGGCGCTGTATATTTGAACTAAAACCTGCCGGGCCTGTCCAATCATAAGTAGCACCAACTACATAGTTTGCAAATAGTTGAACACTATCACCAGTACAAACTTCGCCTGTTACTGGGTTACTACTTAATACGGGTGCAGCTGGTATAGCATTAACAAATACTTTACTTATTGATGGTAATGAAGCACATGAAGATGAGGTAGCGATAACGCTATAATTACCCGCTTTAGCTAAAGTTAAATTATTAATAACTGGGTTTTGTTGGTTCGACATAAAGCCATCTGGTCCCGACCAATTGTATGATACACCTTGACCACTAGATGAAATTAGGCTTAAAGTTCCTCCAACACATTTTGTAAAGGTATCAGTTACTGTAGGTTTTATAGGCAATTCATTTACCAAAAAGCTAGTTGAAGTAGGTACAGATTTGCACCCATTAACTATTGAAATAATCTCGTAAGCTCCACTAGCATCCTTGTTTGCACCAATTATTATAGGGTTTCTAGTTGTAGTAGTAAATCCATTTGGTCCAGTCCAACTATAAGTTGCTCCAGCAATTGCTGTGGCATTAAGTATAATATTTGCACCTTCGCAAATCGGGCTATTGCTTGATGGTGTTGGAGCTAATGGAATCGGTTTTATTGTTGCTGTTGTTGATGCATCAAGTGATGAACAACTAGAGTCGGTAATAATTAAACTATAACTTCCCGAGTTGGATGCAAAAGCAGCATTTATAATTGGGTCTTTTAAAGAAGACGTGTAACTATTTGGGCCGGTCCAGCTGTATGTTACATTAGGGCCAACATTAGCAACCGTACTAAATAATTTAAAAGTATCACCTTCGCAAACTGCACCGCTACTTGTTGCTGATGGCCTTGCAGGTATACGGTTAATTTTTACATTAGTGGTTGATGTTGGCGAAGTGCCGCATCCAGAAACAGATACACTTACTGTATAATTTCCAGCTTTAATTGAAGATGCATTTGTAATACTTGGGTTTTGGTCTGTTGATGTAAATCCGTTCACTCCAGTCCAATTATAGGTAGCACCAGTAACACTTGTTGCTGTTAAATTAATAGTAGCTCCATCGCAAACAGGCCCGTTATTAGAAACCGTTGGTGCTGGTGGTAATGTATTAATTACTAATGTTGTGTTTCCTGCGCTTGATGTTCCGCAACCTGATGTAGTAGCTGTTACACTATAAATTCCAGCTTCGTTTGTAGTAACACTATTTATAGAAGGATTTTGTAAGGTTGATGTATAACTATTTGGCCCATTCCATGAGTAAGTAGCACCAGGTATTGACGATGCACTTAACTGTACGTTTTGTCCAGGGCACAATGGACCATTGTTACTTACAATTGGAGTAGGTGTTAAAGTTGTAACTTGTACATTGGTAATTGCAGCAACAGATGTACAACCGCTTACAGTGGCTGTTAAACTATAGTTTCCGCCATCAAGTGTAGTTAGTGATGTTCTAACGGGGTTTTGAGTGGTTGAAGAAAAACCATTCGGTCCACTCCAGCTATATGTTGCATTTGCAATGCTTGTTGCTGTTAAACTTAATGATTGGCCAGTACAAAGTGGGCCATTATTACCAACTGTAGGTGTGGTAGGTATATTATTAACATTTACAGTAGTACTTACTAAAGATGAAGTACAACCATTTGCAGTTATAGTTACACTATAGGTCCCACTAAAAGTATTATTTGCCGATGATCTTGATGGGTTTTGTTGGTTTGATGAGAAATTATTTGGACCAATCCAATTATATACCGCACCTTGATATGAGCTTGCTGTTAAATTTAAATTATCACCTGTACATAATGGACTATTGCTACTAGGAGCTGGGCTTGTAGGGATTTTATTTACTGGTGCATAAGTAGTAAACGGACCAAGTGTTCCGCATCCGGCTAAGCTAATCGTTACACTATACGAACCCGAGTCAGCTGTTGAAGCGCCAATTATACTTGGAGCCATAACACTAGATGTAAAACTATTTGGACCAGTCCAAGCATAAGTTGCCCCATTAATTTGTGTGGCTGATAAGTTTAATGTTTGACCCGAACATAATGGTGCGTTACTTGTTGCAGTTGGTACACTAATTACACTTACATAAGTATTCGCAACTGTAGATGTGCATGTGCCAATAATAGCAACCACACTATAATTACCCATTGCCGAAATTCCAGCACCACTTATGGTTGGTTGGCGTAATGTAGATGTAAATCCATTCGGGCCAGTCCAATAATAGGTAGCACTTTGAATAGAATCTGCAGCAAGTTGTAACGAAGCTCCAATACATAATGGTCCATTATTAGTTGCGTTTGGTGCATTAGGTGCCGAGCCAACTATTTGAGATTTTGAATCTGTACAACCAATACGCCATCCTACAATTGTACTTCTAAGTGTGGCTGTATGCGGTGCATTATTGTTATAAGTCTTTAGTCCAAGTATAGTATCTCTACTAGGAGTAGAATCTCCATAATTCCAATTGCTACTAAAGTTTAAGAAATTTACAGTGGTGCTAGTTATATTTTGAAATGCCCTAAAATTGTAAAATTTATTGAATAATACAGGAGATGAAGTATTGGTAAAGGTTATCAAATTGCTTCCTGTATTACATGCGGATATAGTAAAATCTGATGTTAATGAATAAGACACATAAGGTAAAAATATAAAATCGGCATCAAATATGGGGCCGCCAACATTTACATTATAACCTCTAATAAAATTAGTTCCAATTCTTACAGAACTTAACCATTCACTTCTGCCATTTGGAGGTGTAGTTGCCCAACTGTTAGCTATTACCGAAACATTTACAGAACTAGAGGTTTCTAAAGTAATAACATAAGGCACATTGGTAGTAACAGCTGTAGTAAACACCGCAGCTCTTCGCATGGCAGATAATAAACCTCCTCCAAATGAAGAATCAACAGGAACTACAACACTAGCAAGCGGTAAACCAATTGGTAAAGAGTCGAAACTTGCTGCATACATACGGCATGTTATACTTATTATTGCATTGGTTCCTGCATTTTGCCATGCATAAAAATCAAACCCCGAAACCGTTATTGCCTGATCAGCATCAAACCACTGGGCAAATACATTTCCGCTTGTTGTTGAATTTAGTGTAATTGCATTAAACTGGGTTGTTTTATTCCATGGGTAATAAATTGTATCACCGCAAGAAGCTGTTTTGCCAAGCCCGTTAGATTGCCTGTAGGTGATAGGGGCGCTTTGGTTTATATCATTAATTAAATTAACCTGGGTAGCTTGAATGCTTTGTGCATTTAGTTTTAACGTTAATAATTGAAGGGATAAAAACAATGCTGCAAATAGTAGTGTAGTGTGTTTTTTCATAACATGTTTGATTTATTAGCATATCGAATATATAAATATATTTGATATAAAATCAAATTGTTACAGCATTAAATTTAATGCTTAAGTATGTTGCTAGTGTGTTTTTAACGTAATTTATGTGTTTTTATGAGTAAAATCAGCTCTTCCAAGACCAAAGTTATTTAGCGATTTTTTTTGCTTCATTCCAAAATATATCCATTTCATCTAAGGTCATTTCGGTTAATTTACGATTTTGTTGATTAGCTTTTTCTTCAATATAAGTAAATCGTTCTATAAACTTTTGGTTGGTTTTTTCTAAAGCATCATCTGGGTTGATGTTAAATTTACGCGCCAAGTTTATTAATGAAAACAAATAATCTCCAAACTCATTTTCTGTTTTTGCAGCATTTGAATTTATCTCAAACTCTACTTTAAGCTCGGCTAGCTCTTCATCTACTTTAGCCCAAACTTCTTTTGGAGTTGGCCAATCAAAACCTACTTGTGCTGCTTTTTCTTGCATACGCAAAGCTTTAACTATACTTGGAGTGCCTTTAGTTACACCACTAAGTACCGATTTATTGCCTTCTTTAAGTTTAAGTTGTTCCCAGTTTTCTTTAACTTGTTCGGCTGTTTCTGCTTTTACATCACCATAAATATGTGGGTGACGGAAAATTAATTTATCGCACAAACTATTGCACACATCAGCAATATCAAATTGATTGTTCTCACTCCCTATTTTAGCATAAAATACCAAGTGAAGTAACACATCTCCTAATTCTTTTTTTATTTCGTTAGCATCACTTTTTAAAATAGCATCGCTTAATTCGTATGTTTCTTCTATGGTTAAGTGGCGCAAACTTTCGTTGGTTTGTTTTTTATCCCACGGACATTTTTCACGTAATTCGTCCATCACATCTAATAACCTCGAAAAGGCATCAAGTTTTTGTTGCTTGGTATTCATGTGGTTTTGTTTTTGGGTAAAGATAAGTGATGATGTAAAAATAAAAAAAGCCGTCTTTTCAGACAGCTTTTTTTGGGTTGTGGTCTCGATAGGATTCAAACCTATAACCTTCTCATCCGTAGTGAGATGCTCTATTCAATTGAGCTACGAAACCCTTTGTTTAATGTGGTGCATATATATAT
>JAGPCI010000292.1 GCA_018058165.1 Bacteroidia bacterium | reverse complement strand
TTTAAACAATAATTTTTGCGCTTCAGCATCTTCACCATGCGAAATTAAATTTTGCGTAACATCAATATCTTTAATTGCTTTGGTGTAATCAGCATCAATTGCAATTACCCATTTTCCTTTATATTCTATTGCGGTTTTAGTTACAGTTGTTGTAAAATAGTTCATGTTTCCTAATGCATGAATCTCGTAAGTACTAATCATACCAACACCTGCAACACCTTCCATAGCTACAAAACGATAACCCGATTGCCAGCCCCAATGCATGGATGGCGATTTAGGTGATAAAGCATGGTTTGCAGGCCATAAGCTTGGGTCTGCATTGTTGTTTGGAGAGTCAACACCAATACTAAAGGTAATGCCTTCAATAGCTGTAATATTAAAATTGCCTAAATCAATATCGGTATTACTTCCTGCATCAACCAAAACATAAAGGTTTGGAATTGCAGTGTGTTGTCCGCTATCGTGGTTAATAATAATGTTTGAAATGTAATACTCTAAACGTGTAGCATTAAACTCGTTGTTTAAATTATTACTGGATTTTAGATTGAATGCAAATGGAGTTGCACCTAAAAAGTGATTAATACGTAGCACGACATTTTTTTGCGCTTTTGTGTTAATAAACATGGCAATTACAGCCAATGTAAGGAATAGTTTTTTCATAAAATTTTGTAAATAAATTAATTAATAGGGCATAGGCAATACACAGCATGCTTATGCGAAAAAATTGAAATAAATTACTGACTAATAACTTAATTATTAGCAAGTAAATAGATGGTTTTTCTAAATTAAATAAGTGCAATTGCGCACATAAATCCTTCGGTTTACTAAATCAGGTGGTGGTAGGTTATTGCCAATTAATGCTGTTGTGTT
Organism: Bacteroidia bacterium; assembly: GCA_018058165.1. GTDB lineage: Bacteria > Bacteroidota > Bacteroidia > UKL13-3 > UKL13-3 > UBA6183. The sequence goes on along the minus strand of JAGPCI010000292.1, from coordinate 2,434 downwards.
AGGTAACAGTATAACCTGATAAACATTGGCGAAACAAACAGGAAGTTGTAAACCCCAAGGAGCACTGATATAAGCCTGTAAGGCCGAGTTACGTTGTTCTTGTTTTAACTTAATAAATGCTGTTTTGTCTTTACAGCAATCGGTTTTCATTTTTTTTGTGCCACATGCACATTTATGAGTTGTTTGCTCAAAATTAACCGAAACCCAAGTGATATTTTCGCCACAATAGTGTGCAGAAACTGTAATGCCTATTGCAGGGATTAAGTAAACTAACAACACCAATATTAAAGCGATTTTTTTCATTTGTATTATTTAAGACTAAAACGAATATAGTTTAAATTTGTTTAGTTTAAAATACTTTACTTGCAATAGCTTTTGTAGCCTCACTTAATCCCATGGTGTAATAATGCAAAACGGGTACACCAGCAGCTTTAAGTTCTTTAGATTGTTGAATGGCCCATTCAATTCCAACTTGTCTTACAGCTTTGTCATCTTTACAGCCTTCAACCGCGGTAACTAAATCTTCGGGTAAATCTATATGGAAAATTTTAGGTAACGCCACCAATTGTTTTTTGTTGGCCAATGGTTTTATTCCTGGTATTATAGGCACGTTAATGCCCATTTCTCTGCATTTTTTTACGAAGGCAAAAAACTTGCTGTTATCAAAAAACATTTGTGTAACAATGTAATCAGCACCTGCATCAACCTTTTGCTTAAGCCATCTTAAATCGCTATGCATATTAGGTGCTTCAAAATGTTTTTCGGGATAGCCACTAATTCCAATACAAAAGTTAGTAGGTGTTGCATTTTCAAGCTCTTCATCCATATACCTTCCGTGGTTCATATTTACCACTTGGTTAATTAGTTCTATACTGTCTTTATTGCCATCTGGTTCAGGTATAAAGTTAGTCTCGTTCTTAATACAATCGCCACGCAATGCCAAAACATTTTGTATTCCTAAAAAGTTTAAATCTATTAAAGCGTTTTCAGTTTCTTCTTTGCTAAAACCACCACAAATTAAATGTGGCACAGCTTGAATTTTATAACGGTTCATTAAAGCAGCGCAAATTGCAACAGTGCCAGGGCGTTTACGCGTAAACACTTTATCAAAACCACCATCTTTACGTTTGCGTAAAATAAACTCCTCGCGATGGTAAGTTACATCAATAAAGGCGGGCTTAAATTCTATTAATGGGTCAATTCCATTATATAAACTTTTAATGTCTTTTCCTTTTAATGGCGGTAATATCTCTATCGAAAATAAAGTTTCTTTGGCTTCGTTTATAATTTCAGTCAGTTTCATGTTTGTAATACCTTACCGGCAAAAGTATAAGATTAAGCCTAATTACATAACCTTAACTGGTTTATTTTTTAATAAGCCTTTTAACAATTAACTCGTCTAGCTCTGTATTAACCTGAAGCAAGTATATGCCTGGCGCAAGGTCAGAAATGTTACAAGGCAATTCGTGTGTGCCTGCGTGTAGCATTTTACCTTTAGTAATCGTTTTAATTATTTTGCCTTCAATATTTGTAATGTGTATTGAAAACTTGCGAAGTTCACCTGTCTCTATTTTAATAGAAAAAAGTTGCTCTACAGGATTTGGATGTATGTTAACCTCGTAAAGTATTTTAACCGCATCACATGTTTCAAAATATTGGCAATTTATACCTTGTTTGTTGTTGGTTATAATATCAGCCTCGCGTTTAATTTCTCGTGCAATGTTAGCTGGTAGTAAATTTATAAGGTTTGAGTCTGGTTTATACCAAGCTATAATACCTAAGTTTTGTATTGTTGGATGTTTTATTGCAATTGGTAACAAGGTGTTTATTTGTGCGGCAAGAGCTTCTTTGGCTTTAATCTTGGCAATTAAGTAGGGTTGATAGTCTTTTGGTGAAGGATGATGTGAATTCATGAAATTAAGCTCTTCTTCAGTCATAAACTTTTCTGTTTCTAACTCGTATTGGCGCCAAGTAATTCCATCAGCATTTGTAATTAAAACGGGGGTGATTTGAAGGTTCGCACCTAGGTTTATATTAACCTGTCTGTTGGTGGTATCTAAGCTAAAAACGGATGAATCTAAACTGTTAATCGGTTTAAAATTAAATCCGCTAAGTTCGCTAATGGTTTCCTTGTTGTTGTATATCGAATAAATGTTTCTAGGGCCATTCACATACGTAGGTACTTTTATACCATTGTTTTGATAGGTTATATTTAGTTTAGCAAGCTCGTTTTCGTTTAATCTCACTAACCGTGATTTTTCTAATTTAAAATTATCTGAAACCTGGTGATTACTGATTACATCTAATACAAAGTCGCTCTGGCTAAACCACATCAATAAGTCTGGTAAAACTTCTACTGGAATAAGTTCGTCAAACTCCTTTAAAAAACGTTCGTGGTTTCGCTGAAATGATTGGTTATAACTTAGGTCATCGT
>JAGPCI010000291.1 GCA_018058165.1 Bacteroidia bacterium | reverse complement strand
AGATGGAAATGCTTTGTATATTGCCATTGGAATTATTGGTGCCACTGTTATGCCGCATAACTTGTATTTACATTCGGCATTGGTGCAAACACGTAAATTTGGCAAAGAACCTTTGGGATTAAAAAAGGCCATTAAGTTTAATTTTATCGATTCGGCTATTGCACTAAACTTAGCATTTTTTGTAAATGCGGCTATATTAATTCTTGCTGCAGCAGCTTTTCATAAATATGGTTATAATCAAATTGCAGATATACAAGATGCACATAAATTACTTACTGGTATTTTTGGTACTATGGCCCCGGCTTTGTTTGCTATTGCTTTGATTGCAGCTGGCCAAAGTAGTACCATAACTGGTACTTTAGCTGGACAAATTGTAATGGAAGGATACTTAAATTTACGTATTAGCCCGTGGTTGCGCAGAATTATTACCAGGTCAATAGCCATTATTCCTGCTGTATTTGTAATTTTATATTTTGGTGAAGAAAAAATAGGAGAGTTACTAATTTTAAGTCAAGTGGTTTTAAGTTTACAACTTGGTTTTGCGGTTATACCTTTAATTCACTTTAATAGTAGCAAAAAAATAATGGGCGATTTTGCCATTTCTACTTTAGTAAAAATACTTGCTTGGGTTGCTGCCTCATTAATTGTGGTGCTTAATATCAAACTGATTATTGAAGAGCTAAATTCGTTTTTTAATACACCAATTGGTGGTTTGTTTTTAGTTAAGTTTATTGTTTTTGCTGTAGTTGCTTATGCATTATTTTTGTTGGTTTATATTACTTTAGAGCCACTTATTGAAAGGGTTAGAATTAACAAATCATTTATTCCACATGGGCATGCAATTGATTTTAACGAAGTAATTAAACCGCACTATAATTCTGTTGCTTTAGCTGTTGATTTTAGTATTCAAGATAATAATATTTTACACCATGCTTTATCGTTAGGTGGCTTGAATGCAAAGTATTTACTTATACATGTGGTGGAATCTGCGGGTGCATTGCATACCGGAAAGGATATTTTAGATAAAGAGGCCGAGTTTGATTTGGCTAATCTTATGGTGTACCAGGATAATCTTCAAAATAAAGGCTATAGAGTAGATATTAAATTGGGTTTTGGTAAATCGGCCAATACTTTAAGCGAAATTATTAATAAAACCGATGCAGATATTTTAGTGATGGGCGCGCACGGACACAAAGGCATTAAAGATTTTATATTTGGAAGTACCATTGATAAAGTTAGGCATCAAGTAAAAATTCCGGTGTTAATAATAAAATAATTGACTATTGTCTTTTATTTTGCGACAAATGCTTATATTTGTGGGGTAATATATTGTTATGGAAGTAAATGAACCAAGAGTTACCTATCAACGAACCGATGATAGCACCGTATTATCCATTATGGATATGATTAGATCAGGTGTTACTTTTAATCAATTTGAAAAAGTAACCAAGCGTATTCCATTCACCACCTCAGAGTGGAGTAGTTTTTTACATATTAGTGAGCGTACCATTCAGCGGTATCAAGCCGAAAACAAAACATTTGAGCCACTTCAATCAGAAAAAATTACCCAATTAACTATGTTGTCTAATTATGGCATAGAGGTAATGGGTTCTGCTTTTAATTTTTTTAATTGGTTAAATACACCTAGCGTAGCTTTGGGTGGCGTTGCTCCTAAATCTTTTTTAGATAACAGTTTCGGTATTGATTATATTAAACAAGAACTTGGCCGCCTAGAACACGGTGTTTTAGCTTAATTATGGTTGTATATAGGTTATCAAAAATGGCTTTTAAAGATGATTTAAAAGGTATTGGTGCTGAAAAATTTGGTGGCAGGTGGAACAATGCTGGTGTGCCAATTTTATATACTTGCGAGCACCGCTCGTTGGCTTTATTAGAAGTGGCAGTGCATGTACAATTAAATTTTATGCCTACAGATTATTATATGATTGAAATAGAAATTCCTGATGTTTCTATTAATACGCCAATGCTAGGTGAATTGCCATATAATTGGTATCAAAATCCACCTAATCATGTTGCGCAAGAGTTTGGTGATGAATTTGTAGAAAACGATAATTATTTGGCTTTAAAAGTGCCAAGTGCTATTGTTAAGCAAGAGTATAATATTTTAATAAATCCTCGTCACCGATTGGCTTCTCAAGTTAAAATCATCAAATCATATCCTTTTGCTTTTGATAAAAGATTGTTGAATTAATTATGGCTATTGACTTAACTCAATTTAATAAACAGGCTAAACATAAGCGGGCAGAAAGCCAACAGTTTTTTGAACGATTAAAAAAACAAAAGCCAAATGATTTAGATGAAAAAACGCATCAATTACACGATAATGTTTTCAAAAAAATTGATTGTTTATCATGCGCTAATTGTTGTAAAACTACTGGCCCTTTATTTACCCAACGTGATATAAAAGTTATTAGCAAACATTTAAAACTTAGCGAGCATCAATTTATACAAAAGTATTTACGTATTGATGAGGATAATGATTACGTGTTGCAACAATTGCCGTGTGTATTTTTAGGTGCTGATAACTATTGCGGTATTTATGATTATAGGCCACAAGCTTGTAGAGAATTTCCGCACACAAACCAACGAAAAATACACACCATATTAAAGGAAACATTAAATAATACTGAAGTTTGTCCGGCTGTGTTTGAAATAGTTGAACGGTTAAAAAAAATATACCCTTAATTAAAATAAAGACAATTTTTTACCACTTATTTTTTGTTCAAAATCTATTAACCAACTTTTGCGGTTAAGTCCCCAAGCATAACCAGTTAATTTACCATTTGTACCAATTACCCTGTGGCACGGAACAACAATGGCCAACTGGTTTTTGCCATTAGCATTGGCTACTGCTCTTACCATTTGTGGGTTGCCCATTTTTTCTGCTAGTGTTAAATAGCTAATTGTTTCACCGTAATTTGTAGTAGTTAACTTATTCCATACTTCATGCATAAATTCAGTACCTTCTTGTTTAATTGGTAAATCAAAATGTTGCAGTTTGCCATTAAAATATTCGGTAAGTTGGTGGGTGGCTTGTTTGGTTATTGCCGATTTATTTACTGGGCCAGTAAAATCATCATCAAAATAAATTTGATGTATGTGGTGTTGTGTAGCTTTAATTACAAGTTTACCAATGGGCGATTGGTACATATCTATAAATGGGAAAGCTACTATTTTCATTAAACAAAATTACAATGCCAATAGGTAATTTAAGTTGTGTTTTATTCACACCAATATATCCTTTGTTTTAAGGCTTATTAATTACCGATGCCATTGTTTTTTTTAAGGTTTCTAAATC
>JAGPCI010000059.1 GCA_018058165.1 Bacteroidia bacterium | reverse complement strand
GGTATAGTAATGGTTTTATTGTTGTTTTGGGGTATACTCTGGATTTACAAAAGCCTTCAAAACAGACTTGATTTAAAACGCCAACAAAGTAATTTTTTACTATCAATAACCCACGAGTTAAAAACACCCATTGCATCAATAAAACTTTACCTCGAAACATTAATTAAAAGACCAAACCTTGAAAAAGCACAAGCTGAAACAATGATGCGTAACTCGCTTAGTGATGTTACAAGATTGCGAGATTTGGTAGAGAATATTTTATTAGCCGCACAAATTGACACACATAAATTTACGCTTAGTTTTAATGATACCAATTTATCAGAACTAATTACCGATATAAGCGCCAAGTTTGTTTTGCCACGTAATTTTCAAAATCGTATTAAAACCAATATACAGCCAAATGTATTTGCCAAGGTAGATCCAATTGCAATAGAAATGGTTATTACCAATTTATTGAGCAATGCATTTAAGTATTCGCCAAGCGATAAGCCAGTAAATATTACATTAACCCAAGAAGGAACTGACATTAAGATAAAAATTATTGATGAGGGTAAAGGCATAGCAAGTGGCGACAAAAAGCACCTTTTTGGTATGTTTTATAGGGCCGAAGACGAGAATGTGCGCAAAAGTAAAGGAACAGGGCTTGGTCTTTTTATTGTAAAAAATTTACTAAATTACCATAATGCCTCGATTATTGTAAACGATAATACGCCCTCAGGGGTTATATTCGAAATAACACTACAAAATAATGACACAGCATAGAATTTTATTAGTAGAGGATGAAGAACATCTTCAACACGCCATTAAACTTAACTTAGAGTTAGAAGGATACGCTGTAAATGCAGTGGGAGATGGCAGTACGGCTATTAAAACTTTTAGAGAAGAAAAGTTTGACCTAGTAATTTTAGACATTATGTTGCCAGAAACCGATGGGCTTATGGTTTGCGAAAACATTAGGTTGTATGATGCAAACGTTCCTGTTATGTTTTTATCTGCAAAAAATACAGCGGCCGATAGGGTTTTAGGACTTAAAAAAGGTGGTGATGATTACATGACCAAACCATTTGATTTGGAAGAATTGCTTTTACGCGTTAAAAAACTCATCGAGAAAAATAACCGCATGCAGCAACAATCCGAAAACAAGGTGGGTAGTTTATATAAGTTTGGCAATAATTGGATAAACTTTGAAAGTTACGAGGCACATGGCGTTACCGGTAAAATAGATTTAACTAAAAAAGAAATTTTGTTAATGAAACTACTTATCGAAAACAAAAACCAAGTAGTTAGTCGCGAGCATATTTTAAAAGTAGTATGGGATTATACCGTAATACCAAACACCCGTACCATTGATAATTTTGTTTTAGCACTGCGCAAATATTTTGAAACAGATGCCAAAGAACCTCAATTTATACAAAGCGTAAGAGGTGTTGGCTACAAATTTGTTGACGAATAACGATAAAACCTCATTGTGTCTATCTTTGCATACACAAGGAAATAATAATTTAGTGTTTTATATTATTTTTATATTTATTTGTATTTATGGTTAATATAAGCCACAGTAAAGCGCCAGTTTCTGAAGTTATTTTTGGGACCACGTATAATACACGAATCTTAAATGATTCTAATACATTTAAAATACTATCTGAATTGGTTGATGGATACCCTAATGTTCAATACTTAAGTCCACTCTCGAATCAGAAATTAATAGATAATAGTAAATTACTTTTCGAAAGTAACACCTTTGAATCAGGGCAATTTCTTTATCGGTTAAGAAACTCCGATGGAACTAGACTTGTTCAGATTCAAGGAAACAAAATTTATTTTAATTGGATTAGATTAGACGATCAAAGCCCTAATGGCTTTTATCCTGGTTTTGATTCGATATTTCATGAATTTAAAATTATAGTCGAAAAAATCAATGTAATTTGTGGTGGAGAATTGAATAACAACATACTATATCATGAACTTACATACCATGACCGGATATTTTATGAAGAATATATAGATAATCTTTCTAAAATTGACCAGTTGTTAAACGTAAATCCTCCTCTTTCAATTTCTACCAGCAATATATTTGGTTTTTCTTTTGGGAGCACAGAAGTTTTGAATGAAGAAAAAGATTATGCAAGTCTAAATATTAACAATGGATACTCAGAGAGTATGTCCAAAGATATTTTATCAATAGAATATTCGATTAGGGGTTTTAGTCCTGATAAAGATGGTTGGTTTAATCGCTCTCGTGAACAACAAAATATCCTATTCCGAAAACTTATTAACAAACAAATACTACAATCATGGGTTTAAGTTTCATTGCAAAACAACAAATCTCTAATGTTTCTTCATTCTCTTACAGAAACGATGAACATTCGAAGACTTTAAGCTTTTCTAATTTCTTAGTTCCCGAACAACCAGCAATAAACAAGTATAGTCAGAGGATTTTAACGATCAATAAAGACTTAGAAAAGGAGACAACAAGATTACGTTTGGGCCATCAAGAAAAACAAAAAATAAAAGAGTTTGTTGCAAAAAACTTTATGGAAAAACTTTCTAAAATTCCTTTTACTAAACTATCATTTGAGATAATTAATAACCATACAATGATTTTGTCAATATTAATTTCTCAAAGTAGTATTGTTAAAGTTTGTTTTAATTTAGAAAATCCAAATGAAACTATATTCACATTTTTCCACAATATTGAATTGAAAATGAATGGCCTTGGAACAATTACGAATGTTTTTGATGAAATTAATGAGTTATTTCCTGAAACAGAAAAACCATATTCGCAACAAGCTAAACTATCCGAAAAGACTAGTTCCTTCAGTTAAATATAATTATATACAAACAGAGGCGCTACCAGAGAATCAAATATTTCTTAGAAGGTCATTAGTGTCTAAAACAGAAATGTTTGATGATTTAGGGCAATTACGTCACTCTACACTGCTTGAAAAAGATTCTCAAAGAGATTTTTTTCAATTATCTTTTAACATTTGGGGCATTTTTTTAGAGTGTGATTTAAAATACAAAATCATGCACATTTTAGGGAGTAAACACATGTCGGAACTTTCTTGGAAACAAGGACATAAGGCTGATTATTCTTTATTTAAATATGGCTTTTTTGATAGCTCAGAACCAATTTATTTCTATAAAAAAGACTTGCACCAAAAAGAATTTCCGATAACTAAACCCAACAACAAACATACAGAGGCTTTGTCTGGATTAATATTATTAGAACACAAGCCAACTCATGGTAATTTTTGGCATTTTCAATTCAACGTGTTAGACGAGAATAAAACACAATCAATAACAGAAGGTAAAGGCCAATGGCAAAAAACAACTATAGAAAAGTTTATGTTGTTATATTTTCCTTTATACTTTAAAACTAATATTACAGAAAAATGCCCATTAGAATCTAATTTCTATTGTAAAACTAGAAATAAATCGGACGGAAACGCTTAGTTTAACAGTAAACAAGTTTTTTCTGCACTATTTTTTAACATTTAGTTGTGAATTATAAAATGATACCGTACTTTTGCCACCCCGAAAACTAAACTTATAGGTTGTGGATACATTAAGTTACAAAACAAAATCGGCCAATAAAGCTACTGTTACTAAAGAGTGGTTTGTGTTTGATGCGGAAGGCCAAACAGTTGGACGTTTTGCCACTAGATTGGCAAACATTTTAAGAGGTAAGCACAAAACGAGCTTTACACCTCACGTAGATTGCGGTGACAACGTAATAATTATCAATGCTGATAAGGTACGTTTCACAGGCAATAAAATGAACGACAAAGAATACGTGTTCTACTCAGGTCATCCTGGTGGACAACGTTTTGTATCAGCTAAAAACATGATGCAAAAACGTCCTACCTATGTGGTAGAGCATGCTATTGAAGGTATGTTACCAAACAATAAACTTGGTCGCGAAATCTTCAGAAATCTTTTCGTTTATGCAAGTAGCGAGCACCCGCACGCTGCTCAACAACCAAAAGCATTAAAATTCTAAGAAATGGAAGTTATAAACGCATTAGGTAGAAGAAAAACTTCAGTTGCTCGTGTTTACATGACATCAGGCACAGGAAAGTTTGAAATAAACGGTCGTGAGTCAAAAACTTACTTCCCTACGATTGTATTGCAACATAGCATATCTCAACCGTTTGATGTTACTAGCACAGCAGGTCAGTTTGACGTGAAGTGTAACGTAGCTGGTGGTGGAGTTACAGGCCAAGCAGATGCCATTAAATTAGGCGTTGCTCGTGCTTTAGTGTTGCACAATCCAGAATTGAAACCAGCTTTAAAGGCAGAAGGTTTAATGACACGTGATCCTCGTATGGTTGAGCGTAAAAAACCTGGTCAGAAGAAAGCTCGTAAACGTTTCCAATTCGTTAAACGTTAGAACTTATTTTTTAAAAATTATATGTCACAAATCACACAACAAGAGTTGTTGGAAGCGGGTGTACACTTCGGTCACTTAACCCGCAAATGGAATCCTAAGATGGCTCCTTATATTTTTATGGAGAAAAACGGAATCCACCTTATCGACCTTAACAAAACAGCTGTTAAGTTAGAAGAGGCCTCTAATGCCATCAAAAATATTGTAAAATCAGGTCGTAAAATCCTTTTTGTTGCTACTAAAAAACAAGCAAAAGAAATGATTGAAAACGAAGCAAAGCGCGTAAATATGCCTTTCGTAACCGAGCGTTGGTTAGGTGGTATGTTAACAAACTTTAGCACCGTTCGTAAATCAATCAAAAAATTGCAAGTGCTTGATAAAATGGCGGTTGACGGCACATACGTTAACATGGCTAAAAAAGAGCGCTTAATGGTAGAACGTGAAAAAGAAAAATTACGTAGGGTTTTAGGCGGTATTGCCGACTTAAACCGTTTACCTGCTGCTTTATTTATCGTAGATATTAAGCGTGAGCACATTGCCATTGCGGAAGCACATATTTTAAACATCCCAACCTTTGCTATGGTAGATACCAACTCAGATCCAACTGTAGTTGATTACGCTATCCCTGCAAATGACGATGCTGCAAAATCAATCGCTTTAATTTCGCGTGTTATTACTGATGCTATTGTAGAAGGCTTAGCCGAACGCAAAAAGGAAAAAGAAACTGACACAGATAAAGAAAAAGTTGAAGAATCAACCGTTGAAGCATAAACTTAAATAAAAAATCGGCCCACAAGGCCGATTTTTGTATCAAGTTATAGTTAAAAATATTAATCATCAAATAATAATAATAATACAATGAGTACTATTAGTGCTGCTGATGTAAACAAATTACGCCAAATGACTGGCGCTGGTATGATGGACTGTAAAAAAGCCCTTACCGAAACCAATGGAGATTTTGACGCTGCTGTAGATTTCCTTCGTAAAAAAGGAGCTAAAGTTAGTGCTGCTCGCGCAGATAGAGATGCTAAAGAAGGTGCAATTATTGCTAAAACTTCGGCTGATAACAAGTTTGGTATCATTATTCACTTAACATGTGAAACTGATTTTGTTGCTAAAAACGAAGATTTCGTGAAATTTGCGCACGCTATTGCTGATTTAGCTCTTGCTAACAAACCTGCTAGTGCTGATGCTTTAAAAGCATTAGACATGGACGGACAACCACTAAGCGAACGTTTGATGGAACAAGTTGGTAAAATTGGCGAAAAAATTGACGTAATTAAATACGAAATTGTTGAAGCCAACAATGTTGTTGCATATATACATGGTGCTAACCGTTTGGCGGTATTGGTTGCTTTAAACAATGCACCAACCGAAGCAAACATAGTTGCTGGTAAAGATGCTGCAATGCAAGTTGCTGCTTTAAATCCTGCTGCGGTTGATAAAGATGGTGTTGATTCTACCATTATCGAACGTGAGTTAGAAATTGCTAAAGAACAAGTACGTGCTGAAGGCAAGCCAGAAAATATGATTGAGAAAATTGCTCAAGGTAAATTGGCTAAATTTTATAAAGATAACACTTTACTAAACCAAGAGTTTGTAAAAGATGGTAGCTTAACTGTTGCTCAAATGCTTGATAAAGTAGAAAAAGGCTTAACAGTTACTTCATTTATTCGTGTTTCGTTATAATTTTTATAACAAATAACATTTCAAAAAAGTCGCTCAATAGAGCGACTTTTTTTATGTGCAAACCATCAATTTTACCAACTGAAACAAATAATTTCGCTAATTGACAGTAGCACCTTATATTTACCTCCTAAATTGGTGAACGTACACCATATCAATTAAAATTTCGTTTTAAGTATTTTAATGAAGCACATACTTTCTATTTTAAGTTTAATAACACTGTTTGCTGCAACAATACAAGCGCAAACACAAGGCCAAGTAATTGATGAAATAGCTGCCGTAGTTGGCGATAACATCATCATGCAATCAGAAATTGAAGTTGAGTTTCAACAATTGCAAAAAGAAATTGGCTCGTTAAATGATAGTGCAAGATGCGCTATCATGCGTCAAAAAATTGTTGAGCGTATGCTGCTTACGCAATCACAATGGGATAGTATACCGTTAGCAGACGAGCGTGTAGATTACGAATTAGACAAACGTATCAAGTTTTTTTCATCACAGTTTCCGGGTGGCCAAAAAGAAATGGAAACTTATTACGGTAAATCTATTGCCGAAATAAAACTAAGTAACCGCGATAAAATAAAAGACGGACTTTTGGTGCAAGAAATGCAAAACAAGATAATGAAGGAGGTTAAGGTTTCGCCTACCGACATTAAAAAAATATTTAACGAACTAGATAAACTTGATAGCCTGCCATATTACAGTGCCGAAATAGAATTGGCGCAGTTAATTATGTTGCCAAAGGTTAGCAAAGAAGCCAAAGAGCTTGCATTTGAAAAAATAACCGAACTTAGAAACAGAATTTTAAAAGGTGATAATTTTGGCACATTGGCTTTAATTTATAGTGACGACAAAGGCTCGGCACAAAAACGTGGCGAACTTGGTTACTTTACACGTGGAGATATGGTGCCAGAGTTTGAAGCAACTGCTTATAAATTAAGACCCGATAGTGTTTCGAAAATTATAGAAACCAAATATGGCTACCACATTATGCAATTGGTAGACAGAAGGGGCGAAAATATTAATGTGCGACACATTTTAATTAAACCCAATATTTTTAGAAGTGATATTAACCGAACAAAAGAAATATTAGACAGTGTTTTGTGGTTGGTTAAAATTGATTCGTTAACGTTTGAAAAAGCCGCTCAAAAATTTAGTGATGATGAAAACACCAAAGCAAATGGTGGATACATTACCGATGGTACAATTGGCACAAGCAAAATTCCGTTAGATGAATTGCCCAAAGACATATTTTTTAGAATAGAAAACTTACAAGCCGGAGAAATAAGCGAAACAGAATTGGTAACCTTACCAACTCCAGATAGACAGCAGGCTTGGCGCGTGTTTTATTTAAAATCAGAATCGGCACCACACAGGGCAAATATGCGCGATGATTACCAAAAAATGCAGGCACTTGCTATGCAACGCAAGCAAATGCAAGCCATGCAAAACTGGATTGAAAAACATAAGATGACATTTTATATTCAGCTAAGCGATCAGTACAAAAGCTGTTTAGGTTTACAGGAGTTTATTAAACAATAACTATTTATTTAATGACAACAACATATCAAAACGATGTGGAAGCGGCCAATGCGCTCCATCAAAAATATGCAGCCTTAAAAAGCGAAATTGGAAAAGTAGTTATTGGACAACATGATGTTGTAGATGCAGTATTGATGTCGATATTTGCCAACGGACATACCTTATTAGTTGGTGTACCAGGTTTAGCAAAAACATTGTTGGTGCGAACCTTATCAGAAGTATTAGATTTAAACTTTAGCCGCATACAATTTACGCCCGATTTAATGCCTAGCGATATTACAGGTAGCGAAATTTTAAACGATAAAAGAGAATTTACTTTTGTACGCGGACCCTTATTTGCAAATATTGTTTTGGCTGATGAGATAAATCGTACGCCACCAAAAACACAAGCTGCTTTATTAGAAGCCATGCAAGAACGTAATGTTACTGTAAATGGTAAACTACATCAATTAGAGCAACCATTTTTTGTATTGGCAACACAAAACCCAATAGAACAAGAAGGAACTTACCCTTTACCCGAAGCACAATTAGACCGATTTATGTTTAATGTGGTATTGGGTTACCCAACTTTAGAAGAGGAGTTACAAGTAATTAAAAACACCACAGGTAATTACAAAACCAGCCTAAATAAAATATTACACGGCAACGAAATTTTGGCATTTCAGCAATTGGTGCGCAAAGTACCCATAGCCGATAACGTGCTAGAGTATGCTGTAAAATTGGTTTCGAAAACACGACCTAAAACAGAGTTGGCAACAGCAAAAGTTAACGAATACGTTAGTTATGGTGCGGGACCACGTGCTGGGCAGTTTTTAATTTTAGGTGCAAAATGCCATGCTTTATTACATGGTAATTATAGCCCCGATATTGATGATGTGAAAGCCGTAGCCTACAATGTGCTGCGCCACCGTATTGTTAAAAACTACAAGGCCGAAGCCGAAGGAATTACCATTGAGCAAATAATTGATGGCTTAATGTAATAACATTGCTTAAACACGCTGTATACCTTTAAAAAACAACTATGAATAGAACTTGGGCAATTTTACTTTCGGTAATTTTTCATCCAGTTTTTGTAAACCTACTAAGTTTTGTTTTAATAATTGAGCTAAACCCATACTTACAAGCAGGATTAAGCACAGATGCCAAATGGTTTTATATCATGTATGTGTTTATTTCTACAGGATTAATTCCGCTATTTGTAGTAGTAGCCCGCAAAGCGCTTGGCTACACCAGCAGTGTTATGCTTGAAGAAGCAGACGATAGACATATCCCCTATATTGTTACCGCTATTGCTTATTTATTAGGTTATTATTTATTTATTAGAATTGGCGCACCACAAGTAATGCGTGCATATATGATAGCCAGTGCAGCAATACTTATTGTGGTTATGGTTATAAACTTTAAAACAAAAATTAGTGCCCATGCCACATCATTAGGTGCATTGTGTGGTTTAATAATAGCAACATCGGGGGCCATGATGTTTGATGCACGTTTTTTACTGGTAGCAGTACTTATATTTAGTGGTTTAACAGCGGTATCAAGGCTGGCACTAAACGCACATAGCCCAAAACAAATTTATGCTGGTTTTGCCTTAGGCTGTATTATTATGTTAGGGTTGATGTAGCAATTGCTGTTTATTATTGGGGTTGGAATTATAAAAAGTTCTTTATTGTTGATTTACAAAATTTACTACTAAAAAATACAACACCACACTTTAAACACAATTAATAACAAAACCATCTTACCATTATTTAGCAGGTTTTTTCATTAGGAAATAATTGGCTCACTAGCTCTAACATATATTTTCGTTGAGCTTCATCAGATTTTTCAATAGAATCCATAAACTCTCCCCATGAACTTATTTTGTAGCTAAAAGTATCTACAGCAGCTAAAAGTAAAAGCACATGTGCATTACATTGTAAAGTTTTACAAATAGCATGAAACTAAGGAACAGATCCGTTTTTTAGTTTTCCTGCTTCAAGTTTTGCTTACACAATTCTATCTCCAAACCTCGCTTTACTGGCTAGGTATTCTTGTTTAAATCCTTTGTAATTTCGAATTATTTTAATTGTACTGCAAATGTTTTGATGATAAGTAATTTCTTCCATAGGTTTAATAATTAGTAAAGCAAGTTTACTGAAAAAATCTCATAACATGCACAATTTGTGCATGTGGTGCACACGAATTTTCTTTTTTCGATTCACTTAACAACTTTCTTTTGCAAAGAATTTAATATCGAAAGCCATTAAAAGGCAGGTATAGATTTACGGGGTGCCGAAAACGGGTTTAGAGTAGGCAAAAAAAGCACACAATGAAAAGTATAAAAAAAAGCTTTATTGCAGTAACAATTTGCTTACTTGCAATCTCATGTCAAAAAGACGAAACGTTTAGTAACACTAACGCATCAACTACAAAGTCAAATCAAAATACGACTTTGGCTGAAACTAGTTCACCTACCACAATTGGGGTAGAAAAAGGGAAAAGAAAACTTTGTCCCCAAGGATCGGATAAGATTTGTTGTGGATATAAATTTTGCATTGTAACACCACTATCTGACTATGAGCCGGGTGCCTCAGTAGATATACCAAACTATTTTCAAGGTACAATTGAAAAAGTTGATGATGATAAATTGAAAATAACGATGCCGTTCAATAAAATTTCATTTAGCACTTATTCTAATTGGTTCATTAATAATACTTATGATGCTGAATATTTTCCATTGTCTGAAGCGATAGCTAGTAATATGGGGTTAAGTAATATTGCCATATCGGAAGGTATTTACGCTGTTGATAGTGTAATTGATGTTGGCTATGTTATATTCGTAGATTATCAAGATCAAATTGATGAATAATCCTTTCATGTGTAAAAAAACTTTTTTTTGCATATTTATATTCTCTAGTATAGCCTTCTGCTCATGTGGAAGGTTATACTTAAAGGTAATTGGGGTAAGATCTTTTGCCATAGTTAGTGAAAATAACCTTAAAAATTACCTTAGCAACTATGAAGTAGCCAATGCTAACATTTATCAAATAGACTCTGTAAGTTTTGTGCAACTCATCAACGCAAAGAAAAAAGACACTCTAATATACAACAAACCTCGTTGGTGGATTCAAAACCATATTCAGCCACTTCAAACAATTTGTTTTGATAACGAAACACAAAAGCCGGTTTATGCCTACTTTAATTGTATTGCAGAAAGTAGAGGATTAACGCAGTTTACTTGGAATAAAAACAAGGAGTTAGAATCGTTTCCACCCCAGGAATATACTTCAGGAAAATGGACAGATTCTTTGTTTACCATGATTGAACTGACAAATACCATGGTGGATTTTAAGGGCAATCGGCTAAGATTACAAAATAACGGTAAAAAGTATAGTGTGTTTTTATACTATTCATTGTTTGTTCAAAAACAAGCGAACAACATCATCCAAGAAACAATAACTCACTTAAATAAATACGCTCCTAACGAGTATAACTTGTACTTCGTTAATTTTGATAATTGCCTTTATCAAATGAGTAAAAGTGATTAGCTAGTTACCCGAAGATACAAAGTAAAAATCACCATCTTCAAAGTTTACTGCTTCTTGTTGGGTAAGTGGTTTTAATTTAAAATCTACCAATGTATTAATTTGGTAGCCCAATGGTAAAAACAAATCAAAAATTAACTTACGGTTTTCGGCACTGCTAATTTCCATTTGTATGGTTGGTTTAAACTTAGCTATGGTTTTTACAAAATGAGGTAACCTAATAACCCAAACGCTAATTACAGGAAGTGATTTAGAGGCTGAAGTTGTGATTAATACCACCGATTTTGAAACAGGTTTATACATTGTTCGTTTAGTTTTGGATGACCAAACAATAGCAAGCACAATTTTAAGTTATATAAATTAACAATATTGTATTTTTGAAACACGGGGTAATAATCTTTACCTCGTGTTTCTTATTTTAAATTATGAAAAACATAGTTTTTATTTTTCTGCTAATGCACCTTTTTATTGGGCT
>JAGPCI010000290.1 GCA_018058165.1 Bacteroidia bacterium | reverse complement strand
GGTCTTTACCGTATCTCCTAAAACATCAACAAACATCACCGGGTTCCCCGCATACGTTGCATAAGGGCTAATCCCTGGATGAGGTTTAGGGTCGACATTCCAACGCCCATTACCACCCAAACGGCTATCGAATTCCCAATACAAAGCACCATATAAATCAGGTCTAATTTCATTATCTTTCTCTTGCCCATTTGCACCACCAAAATTGTATGCAGTTTTATTTGGTACACTCCAAGTTTGCATATTGCTATGGTACGGATAATAATTATTAGCACTAACAACATCGGCTTGGTTTAACGTTTTTCTATCTAAAACTGTTGCAAGCACATTGCCCAAGTGGTTGGTTAACTCGTATTGTTTGGTAGCTAAAGTATGGCTGTAATTAGCTGTATCAATACCCAAATAAGTGCTATCTAAAACTTCATTTACTAAAACATTGCCTAAGGTATCAAACCCATTTATGGTTATTTCGCGGCTGTATAGTGTGGTATCGGTTTGTTTTATGCCCAACCTGCTGCTGCCATATAGGTGCCAATTGCTTAAGCTAATTTGGTTGCTGTATTGCAAGTTGCCCACAACACTGTTGTAGGCCGTTTGGCCCCAACGCTGGCTAAGCCAACTTAAATATTGTATTACACTTTGTGTTTGCATATTGGTAATGGCGAAGTTAACACTATTTATTAAATCTTGGTCTATTACATGTTGTAAGTAAGTGCTAAAAATTTTTTGTAATTGAGTTACCATAAACTGAACAAATAGCATTATTGTTGCATAAGAGTTCGGTTAACATTTGAAAAAATAACATTATTCAATTACGGCTCAACCGCTCTTCAAAACCAGGCTTTTTTACCCTCGTGGGATTTTTAAAAGTAATTTTAAAGACGTTAGAAGGTTGCGAAACAGGCGGAGGCTAAATCCTTATTTATTTACGGATTTTTATCAAACACCGAACTCTTTTTTTCATTTTTTATCCGCTATGCTTTCTGTTTATATATTAATTACTTGCCTAAACGCATTGTATTAAACTATGCAAATTTTACACTTAATAAAAATAATTTGAAGTGCCTTCTTTTTACCTTAATAACCTTATTTTTGAGGCATGACCAACGACCAAATTGCTGATAAACTAAAATGGTTTGCTGATTTAAGTGAACTGCACAATGGTAATCCTTTTAAAATAAAATCCTATGCAAGTGCCTCATTTCGTATAGATAAATTACCTACTCCACTTGTTGGTAAAACACTTGAAGAATTAGCTTTGATGGATGGTGTTGGCAAAAGTATTGCTGCCAAAGTATTTGAAATTACCACTACTGGAACTTTTGCCGAGCTTACGGAGTTGGAGCAAAATACACCAAATGGAGTACAACAATTATTTTTGGTTAAAGGTATTGGACCCAAAAAAATAGCATTTATTTGGAACGAACTTGGTATTGAAAGTCCTGGTGAGTTATTATATGCTTGCAACGAAAACAGGCTTGCACAAGCCAAAGGATTTGGTGTAAAAACCCAAGATAGCGTAAAACAAAGTATTGAATTTTTGTTTGCCAATGCCAACAAGTTTCATTACGCAAAACTTGAAACCATTGCCAATGAAATGGTAGAAGCTTTAAATGAGTATGACGGAATTACCAATATTAGCCTTACGGGTGCAATAAGGCGCAAGTGCGAGGTTTTGGATGAAATTGAAATATGTGCATCTATTATAGGTGATGAAAATGAATTTGCGGCATTTATAGAACAACGTTTATCGGCACAAAAAATTAACGTTCAAAGTTTTTTTATAACTGCTCACATCAACGAAACCATTCCTGTTAAAATATATTTTTGCGAGGATGATGATTATACCCCAACCTTGTTTGAAACTACTGCAAATGCCGCACATCTTAGTTTATTAAAAGCTGCGGGACTAAACAACTTTAATCAACCAACCGAAACAGAAATTTATGCCTCAATTGGTTTAAGTTATATTGAACCCGAAATGCGTGAAGGCACAAATGAAGTGGAATTGGCGCATCAACATAAACTGCCACAACTAATTGAAATGCGCGACTTAAAAGGCATTTTACATAACCATAGCACATACTCTGATGGTAAAAATACATTGGCCGAAATGGCTAATTACGCTAAACAATTAGGCTATCAATATTTAGGCATTTGCGACCACAGTAAAGCTGCACAATACGCAGGTGGACTTAAAGAAATTGACATTATTAAACAACACCAAGAAATAGAAATACTAAACCAAAAGCTTGCACCATTTAAAATTTTTAAAGGTATTGAGGCCGATATTTTAGGTGATGGTAGTTTAGATTATGACGAATCTGTTTGGAAAACTTTTGATTTTATGGTTGCCAGTGTGCATAGCAACTTAAAAATGACCGAAGAAAAAGCAATGAGCAGAATACTTAAAGCAATTGAAAACCCTTATACAACCATACTTGGCCACCCAACAGGAAGGTTATTATTGATGCGTGAAGGATATCCAATAAATCACGAAAAAATAATTGATGCCTGTGCAGCAAATGGAGTAATTATAGAAATTAATGCACACCCGTATAGGTTAGATTTAGATTGGCGACATATAGATTATGCCCTAAATAAAGGTGTTAAACTTAGCATAAACCCCGATGCCCACCATACTGATGGCTATCATGATATGTATTATGGCGTTTGTGTGGCACGCAAAGGTGGCTTGTATAAAGAGATGTGTTTTAATGCAATGGATTTAACCGAAATTGGCACTTATTTTAATCAACGTAAACCAAAATAGTTTAGTAGTTTCGAACCAACATAAATTAATACATAGTTGCAAAAATTTCTAGTTATACGTTTTAGTTCTATTGGCGATATTGTGCTTACAAGTCCTGCTGTGCGATGCTTAAAAAAGCAAGTAGCAGATGCAGAAATTCATTACTTAACAAAGCCAGCTTTTAAAGAAGTTTTAAAGGCAAATCCGTATATAGATTATTTGCATGTGTTGGATAAACCACTACTAGAAAAAATAAAGGAATTAAAGGCTTTTGGGTTTGATTTTATTATTGATTTACATAATAACCTGCGTACACAAATTATAAAAAGTGTACTTAATGTTCCGGCATTTAGTTTTGATAAATTAAATACAGAAAAAGCACAGTTGGTAAATTTTAAAATAAATACTTTACCAAACTTACATATTGTAGATAGGTACTTAAATACCTTAACTAATTTTGGGGTAATTAATGATGG
Organism: Bacteroidia bacterium; assembly: GCA_018058165.1. Lineage (GTDB taxonomy): Bacteria > Bacteroidota > Bacteroidia > UKL13-3 > UKL13-3 > UBA6183. The sequence goes on along the minus strand of JAGPCI010000290.1, from coordinate 114 downwards.
CTTGGGATTAGATTATTTTATACCTGAAGACACCAAACTTAGCACAGCAGTAATTGATTTAATACAACAACCTTACCTTGCCATTGCAATTGGAGCGCAGCATTACACCAAAAG
>JAGPCI010000289.1 GCA_018058165.1 Bacteroidia bacterium | reverse complement strand
GCCAAGTGACTTGCCAATTTTTCCGCGTAATTCAACCCCACGATTATTAATTCTTACTATGTGTTTAAGTCTAGTATCATAACCTGCCTGTAAATAGGTAACAGGGTTAATTACCAAATTAAATTCGGGGTTTTTAATGCCAAAAAATGCTGCCTTATATTTGTATACTCCATGTAAATTATGTTTGCTTAAGGTTGCTTCCGAATTGCTAAATTCAAAGTTGTCGTTTTGCAAATAATCTAAGTTAAAATAATCAACTTTACTTAGCTTAATGCCTTTTACATTAAAACTATCAACATAGTTAGCAATACGGTTACGCTGAAATGCTTTTGCAGTAGTATTAAACTCTTGTGGCATAGCTAATCTTCCAGATTTTATTTCAAACCTATCGAGTATATGTTGGGTAGCAGAGTTAATGGGAATATATGTGCCTTGTGCTATTAATTGAATAGCAGAAAAACACAATACTAATAAGATATAAAACTGTTTAATTTTCATTCTTCAATGGTTAAAAATTACATTCTCGGGTATTCATATTCCACCTTACACCTAAACCAATGTTAAACATTTCGGAGTTAAATTGGCTTAGTTTACTGGTTTGGTTTCTATATGAAATTTGTAATTCGGCAAATAAATTGTGTTTTAACATATAACTAAACGTAGGCGCTATAATTAATAAATACGTTTCTACGCCTTGTCCCACATAATTTCCAAATTCACGCATCCTGCTATCATAACTTAATGATATATTTTTTCCCCAGTTACTTCCGTTGGTATCGTTACCATATTGGCTTAGACTAAATAATGTATTTAAAAATAGTTTAGGTATGGGTTGATATTTTACAATTAATAAGGCTTCTCTAAAGTTAGCACCAAGCGGATGTGCCATACTTTGGTTGTAATTTACATATGCATTTTTTGCATTAAATGAGGTGTAAGAATAGGGTCGAGCTTGGTTAAATTCTAACTGTAAATCAAGGTTAGAAACTTTAAACAAGTCAATACATTTTAATCCAATTTGATAAGCCTCTTTATTACCCCACCAACCAGTTGTAGTAAAACGTTTATTTATATTCATTTCTGACAATACAAATTGGCCATATAATTGATACCTTTTGGCGAAATTGTATTTAAAATCAACCCCTAAAATGTTTTTATCAGGGCTGTTAAGTGTATTGTCTACAGCATTATAAAACATTACTGGGTTTAAATATTGCATGTCGTATCCTCTGCTTTCGTGACCAGAATCTCGCTGAAAAACCGTGGTTTCAAATAAGCCTATATTTAGTTTTTTAGTAACATTTATATTTGCATAGGTAGTTGCATAATAGTGGCGTTTTACAATGCTAGTTCTGTTAACAAATGGCGTGTAATCATATAAATAACCATAAATATTGGTGTAGTTAATTTTCCAAATACGGGTATTTACCCGTAAAAATAAATTATTGGTAGAGAAATCAGAACGCATTAAGGAGCGATAACCATTACCTATAAAGTTTTTGCCATGGCCAAATTGAACATCAACGTATTTACCTGCTTGATAGGCTATATACCCCGAAGCGTTCCAATAACTAAATAAGTATTTATCATTTGGCTTAAAAGTATTGGTATTGATAAAGTTTTGTCCGGCAAGCACATCATATTGCTTATAGTAATCAAGATTCCAGCCGTTTAAACTTTGAATTTCCTCTGCGGTTTCTGTAAAAAAGCTAAAGTTTTTGCCAATTCGGCCCCTAATGTTTATTCCTCTGTTTACAAAATAAGGTAATCTATCATTGCGCTTAGTATCATATTCACCTCTTAAATATAAAACGGGATTCACTATTAATTCAAAATCGGGTATTAGTACAGAAAACATAGCGGCCTTGTATTTGTACAAACCAGTATTTTTTATGCTTTTTTTCGATTTAGCATCTGCGCTTTTGCTAAATTCAAAGTTGTCGATTTTTAGGTATTGTAAGTTAAATAAATCTTGTTTACTTAAGTTTGTGGTGTCGTAACTGTTTGCATATTCTGCAATTTTACTTCTCTGGTAAGCCCTGGTATTGGTGTTAAATTGATTTGGCTCCGCCAGTTGCCCTTTTTTAATTTCAAGCCTATCAATAAAATGCATACCGTAAGAACCCAACGGAAGGTATGTGCCTTGCGCAAACAAAACCGAGGTTGTTAGTAGTAATACCGCTAATAATTTTAAACGCATAGCTACAAATATGCATTTTTTATTTTATTGATTAGTTAACAATTGAACTAATTTATTTTAATTAGCAGCAATGAACGAATTGGAAGCAAAAAGCAGAATTGACAAGTTAACTGCCGAGTTAAATAACCATAACTACAATTATTATGTATTGTCGCAACCTACTATAACCGACCTTGATTTTGATTTAATGCTAAAGGAATTGGAAGCTTTAGAGCAACAGTTTCCAAGTTTGGCATCTGCTAATTCGCCATCACAAAAAGTTGGCGGTGCTATTACAAAAAACTTTACCCAAGTAAAACATAAATACCCAATGTTAAGTTTGGGCAATACCTATAACGAAGCTGAATTAAAAGAGTTTGACGAACGTGTGCGCAAATCAATTGGTGATAGTTTTGATTATGTAGTTGAGCTTAAATTTGATGGCTTAGCAATTAGTATTACTTACCAAAATGGCAAACTATTAAGAGCTGTAACTCGTGGTGATGGCACAATGGGTGATGATGTAACGGCTAATGTAAAAACCATTAAAAGTATTCCAGTAGAATTACCTGAGGGAGATTATCCAGAAAGTTTTGATATTAGGGGTGAGATTTTTATGCACCGTAAAACTTTCGAAAAACTAAATAATCAATTTCGTATTGAGCTTGAAGCCAAAGGATATGATGAAGATGAAATTAAAGAAAGGTTGTATAAAAACCCACGTAATTTTGCCTCAGGAACTTTAAAAATGCAAGACAGTAGCGAAGTGGCTAAACGTCCTTTAGATTGTTTTTTGTATTTTATTAATGCCGATAATTTAGTTGCAGAAACGCATTTCGAGAGTTTAAAAAAAGCACAACAATGGGGCTTTCAGGTAAGCGATCATTTTAGGTTGTGTAAAAACATAAACGAGGTAATGGAGTTTATACATTACTACGATAACCAACGCGAACATTTAAGTTACGAAATTGATGGTGTAGTAATAAAGGTAAACAACTATGCACAACAACGCGATTTGGGATTTACAGCTAAAAATCCTCGTTGGGCAATCTCCTACAAATACAAAGCGCAAAGTGCATTAACACAACTATTAAAAGTAACTTATCAAGTTGGCCGAACGGGGGCAATTACTCCAGTTGCAAATTTAAAACCAGTGCAATTGGCT
>JAGPCI010000058.1 GCA_018058165.1 Bacteroidia bacterium | reverse complement strand
AAGTTTATTGGTAGATAAGCTAACACCTGCGCCTGTACCCGTTAATGAATTGCTATTTGGGGTAATAAAGGTATCGCCATCAAAATGGTAATTGCTAAACTGCATTCCAAAACCAGTTGTTAAGGCCAATTTGTTTTTTATCAATTGTCCATCAAATTCTAATAAATTTAATCCATAAAACCACGAGCTACCAAGTTTGGTGTCTAAAAAATTATACTCAGCTCCGTGGCTAAAATTCATGTTTGCAGTAGTAAGTGCATTTACTCCTAGCTCAAATCCAGCATACACGTGTTTCATTTTTCTTGGTTTTATTTCTATCTCACCCTCAAGCTCTACATTCTTATCTTCATCAATAATTATAAACTTATGTTTTCCTATTTTTACGCGTGTGGTATCACCTTCGGGAGTATTTTTAGCAGTAGGTGATAACTCTGCGGTAAATTCATCTGTGTTGGTATAATTGTTAATGGCTGCGGTTTCGGTAATACTTATAATTTTGCTTTTGGGCTCGCCTTTATAGGTTATTAAACTTGTACCCTCACTCACTGCAACAATCGATTCAAGCACATTTACCTTGGCTCTGCTCATTTGTTTTGTTTCAATAGTTAAAGTATCAATTACAAGGCTAAACGCATCTAATTTACATACGCCTGTGGTTTTTACCGAGGCCGTTTTGGTAATTCCATCCAATATTAAACTTGATGCACCTTTTAAGTTAACTGTAGTATTTTGGTTTAGTAAAATTAAACGAGCTTTAGTTGAACCATCCATGCTAATATTAATTGCATCGCCTGTTAAAGAGTCTAAACTTTCAAGCTTTGCTGTACCGCTAAGTTTAATGTCGGAAATGCTTTTTGTAAACACCTTTATTTTGCCAATTCCTTCAAACTTATTGTCAATAACCAACTCGTTATTTACAATATTTATGTTGCTAAAATTTTGGCCATTGTTGTTAGATAAATAAATAGAATACCTATCAGCAATTACCAGTTCTACATTAATTGGGGCACTTATGGTAAGCTTGTTAAATTCGCTAATGGGTTGGCTGTTTTGTGCCTTAACAGGCTTTAAAAACATTAGCGGGGCGCCAAGTAAAATTAAAAATTTTGTTAGTATAGTTTTCATAATTATAAGTTTAGTATTGATACGTTTGTTTAACCAAAAAAGTTACAGCACGGTTTAATTATTTTCTCGACCAAGCAATTCCTAAAGCTGCAATTTCAAATTTATTTATGCGGCCCGTTGTGGTGTCTTTATTAATTTTTAAATCGGCACCTGTGGTTTTATTTATTGCTTCTATTAAGGTTATGTTTTGGTTGTTTTGACCAATTAATTTAAATGTGTTTTGTTTAATTTGTTTTATGGCTAAAGTTCTTAAATCATCAAAAACTTCTTCGTTTATTGTTGGTGCAGTAACTTTATTTGCAATAGTATAAACGGGCTTTAGGTTTAGTTTTTCATCAGCTTGGAAAGTTTTTATGGTTGCTTCAATTGGCATAACTTTCTCTGTATTAATTGTGCTGTTTTTAACAATTTTATTTGGTAGTGCTTTGGGTTGATTTTTTATAACCACAAAATTTTCACTAGGCTTGTCAATGATTTTTTGGGTTGAAGGCAAAGCAGTAGGTATTTGTTTTTTTATTGGAGTTGATGGCATATTAACTATAGCAATTTTTTGTGTTGTGGTTGATGATTTATACAACACCAAACCAAGGCTGCCCATTAATAATAATATTGCTGCAATACGCAATAATGGTTTGTACCAAGCCAATATTATTGTTGGTTTGGTTAGCAGTTTTTTGTTCGGAAAAACTATTGATAAATCAGGTTTGTTTACCGTTGAAGAAAATAGATTTTTCTCCTTAATTAATGTTGGTGTATCAATTAATTTTTGGGTTAGTTCCGCATTTTCTTTTAAAGATAATGTGCCCTCAAGTTGGTTTATTAATAAGTAATTAATATGGTCGACATTGTTTTTTATAAGAAAACTATTATCGAAAGTGGTTGTAAGTTCAGCAACTAAATTAACTTCATTTATTCCTTCAAACTCAGCTTTTATTGTTGGGTTATTTTCTAAAAATAAAAGCACCTCGCTTACTTCATTGGCGGTAAGTTTACCATCCAAATAATCTATTAAATATACCTCGTAATTGCTTTTATCTATGTTCATATTACCTGATATAAATTGCCAATATATTCCTTCAAAAAAATGCGCGCCCTATAAATGTATACTTTAACCTGACTTTCGTTTAATCCTGTAATTTCACCAATTTCTTCGTAGCTGTAACCTTCGTAATCGCGTAGTAAAATAACCGATCGTTGTATATCATTTAATTTTGATAAGGCTTCGTTTAATACTTCTTTTACATCGCTGTATGTATTGGTAGTTGTAAGGTTGTTTTGATTTACATTTTCGTAACTACCTTTAAATTTATCACGTCTAATGCCATCAATCATGGTGTTGTAGGCTGTAGTAAACAAGTACGATTTTGCTGTTTGTGGGTCAATTTCTGCGTGTTTAATCCATAGTTTTTCAAACGAGTCTTGAACAATATCTTTAGCCCTATCCTTATCTTTTATATTTTTAAGGATAAATCTAAAAACACCATCTGCATGGTTACTAACACATGTATTGTATTCGTTTGCGGTCATTAGCTTGGGTGTAGTACGGTTATGGTTTATCAAAAGTTACAACACCAATAAAATATTTTTCAAAACTACTTAAAAAACAACAAGTAACGCTTAAAGAAAATTGTGTGAATAGCTCTTAAACTATTTTGTGGAAGTGATTCTGATTTAGGAAGAATATGTATAATTGTTTATTTGAAGTTGGCTTATTAATATTCGCTAATCTGTATATCCGTCAGCTTACCAGTAATTTTTATAACTAAGGAGTATTCTCGCATTTATAAATATTTTCTGTAAACTGCGCTAAGGCTTAATAAGAATGACATTGTTCCATTTTAAAAGCCATTTAAAATAAAAATCTCTCTTCTTTTGGGTTGGCACCCAAACCGCCCTTACTTTTTTCTTGATAAAAAAGTAACCAAAAAATCAATCCCGAAGCTTCGGGATTACGACAATTTTACTACAATCTACTGAGCATGTTTTTTGCCATGCAATCCAAGCCACTGCGTTTCAGGATTGCTTACACAAGGCCAACACACAAACATACTCATTGATTGTAAAGTAAAATTCTCAGAGGCCGATAGAGTCCTTCAAGCTTTGGTTTACAATAAAAGCAAAACGACTCTAGAAATACTCGCATTTATTAGAAACTGGTATGCTTGCGGATATACACTTTCGCTAATGATAATTTGAATATAAAAAAACCCTGTAAACAATTAGTTTACAGGGTTAAGTGGTGGTGTGGGAGGGAATCGAACCCCCGACACAAAGATTTTCAGTCTTTTGCTCTACCGACTGAGCTACCGCACCAAGTTTTTGCTTTTGCTCTACCTCCCGAAACTTCGGGATGAGCTACCGCACCATCTTTTGAGGAGTGCAAATGTAAAAAATTTATTTATTTATGCAAATAAATCTTTTTGTTAAAATAAAAAATACCGAGCCTGCTACTCAAAAAAAAGTTTTATTATTGTGCACTCAGCATAGTAAAATAACTGTATGATAGCACAAATACTATTTGTAATAATTGCGGCAATTGCCACTTATTTTTTTGTTAAGAATCTTAAAACCATTAGAAGGAATATTTTATTGGGTAAGGATATCGACTTAAGTGACAATAAACCCGAGCGTTGGAAGACCATGATAAAGGTGGCTTTTGGTCAAACTAAAATGGCTGTTAGGCCTGTTCCTTTTGTTTTGCACTTAATTGTATACGCAGGTTTTGTACTTATTAATATTGAGGTTTTAGAGATTTTAATTGATGGTATTTTTGGCACCCACCGCGTTTTATCAGCACTTGGGTCGGTTTATAATTTGGCCATTGGCTTTTTTGAGATTTTGGCTTTTGGAGTTTTAGTGGCTTGTGTTATATTTTTATTGCGTAGACATGTTGTTAAAATTGCCCGTTTTCAAAGTCCCGAACTAAGAGGCTTCCCTGATAAAGACGCGACCACTATTTTAATTATTGAAATAGTATTAATGGCGGCCTTGTTAAAAATGAATGCCGCTGATTATGTTTTGCAATCTCGTGGTTCCGAGCATTACTTAAACGCAGGTTCGTTTCCTATTAGCAGTTGGTTAATTGCGCCAATTTTTGCAAGCTTTTCTGATGGAACTTTAATATTAATAGAACGCGCGGCTTGGTGGTTCCACATTATTGGCATTTTTGCTTTTATGAATTATTTACCTTTTAGCAAACATTTTCACATCATATTAGCTTTTCCAAATACCTATTATTCAAACCTAAAACCTAAGGGCGAGTTTAATAATATGGAAAGTGTAACCCAAGAGGTAAAATTAATGCTCGACCCAAGCGCGGTAGTTCCTGAGGGATATCAACCACCAACTAGTTTTGGTGTTAAAGATGTACAAGATTTAACCTGGAAAAATTTAATGGATGCATACAGCTGCACCGAGTGTGGAAGATGTACCAGCAATTGCCCCCAGAATATTACTGGCAAGTTATTATCGCCACGTAAAGTGATGATGGATGTTAGAGATAGGTTAGTTGAAGTGGGTAAAAATATTGATGCCAATAATGGTGCTTTTGTAGATGATGGAAAAAACTTACATACTTACATTACCGAAGAAGAAATATGGGCATGTAATTCTTGTAATGCCTGTGTTGAATCTTGCCCAATTAACATTAACCCAATGGAAGTGTTATTGGAGATGAGAAGATACAAAGTTATGGAGGAATCATCAGCACCTGCATCGTTAAACAACATGTTTAATAATACAGAGAACAATCAAGCTCCTTGGCAATTTAGCCCAATGGATAGAGCAAATTGGACAAAAGAAGACTAACAAAATTAAACCTACCTACGTGTAGGTTTTTTTATTTATAACCATAAAATATGCCTGTAGAAAAAGTTGATGTAAATACTTTTTTAGCCCTAGCCAAAAACCATTTGGTGTTTGATGTGCGCAGTCCAAATGAATATGCTTATGCCCATATCCCAGGTGCAATATCGTTGCCTATTTTTAATGATACACAACGTGCAGAAATTGGTACCGCTTACAAGCAAATAAATAGACAAGATGCAATTAAAATTGGGTTTAAATATTTTGGTGGCGAGCTAAATAATTACGTAAATAAGGTAGAGCAAAGTTTATCGCAGCATAAAAATATTTCAAAAGAAAAAATATTGGTGCATTGCTGGCGAGGCGGTATGCGTAGTGGAGCTATGGCATGGCTGCTTGATTTTTATGGGTTTGAAGTGATTTTGCTTGACGGTGGTTATAAATCGTACCGTAATTTTGTACTTGAACAGCTTGCTTGGCCATATCAATTTAATGTATTAGGTGGATATACTGGCAGTGGTAAAACCGAGATTTTATTGGCACTAATAAAACACCATAATGCCGTTATTGATTTGGAAGGAATTGCTTGTCACAAAGGTTCTTCGTTTGGTTCGTTAGGTATGAGTGAACAGCCAACTCAAGAACAATTTGAGAATAATTTAGCCAACGAGTTAAGCAAGTTTGTTTTGCAAAATGAAGAAGGAAATCTTTATCAACCCAAACCAATTTGGATTGAAAACGAAAGCCAACGCATAGGATTAATTAATTTGCCTAAGCCATTTTATCAAACAATTTTAAACGGAAAGTTATTTAACCTAAATATTCCTTTCCAAGAGCGATTAAATTTTATAACCAAGTACTACGGCACTTTTGAAAAGGATAAATTGGTAACAGCAATTATGCGTATTCAAAAGCGTTTAGGCGGTTTAGACACCAAAAATGCTATCAACTTCTTATTAGAAGGAAATGTTCAAAATAGTTTTGATATTTTATTAAAGTACTATGATAAACAATACCTTCAATCGGCCAATAAAACGCATAGAAAAGCCACTATAATTAATAGCCCAGTAGTTGATGAAAATATAAATGCGCAATTAATTTTACAACAATACAATCAGCATGACAACTAATTTTAAACTTACCCAATTTGCAAAAGGAGCTGGTTGTGGATGTAAAATTTCGCCTGCAGTTTTAAATGAAATACTTAGCAAAAGCCGAACAGCAAACAGCATAAAATCTAACTTAATAGTTGGTAATAGTAGCAATGATGATGCAGCCGTGTATGATTTAGAAAATGGAAGCGCATTGATAGTTACCACCGATTTTTTTATGCCCATTGTTGATGATGCTTTTACCTTTGGGCAAGTTGCCGCAGCAAATGCATTAAGTGATGTGTATGCAATGGGCGGAAAGCCAATTACTGCATTAGCTATTTTAGGTTGGCCAATTGATAAACTACCTGCCGAACTTGCTGCTGAAGTAATGGATGGTGCAGCACAAATTTGCAATCAAGCGGGCATAGTAATTTCTGGCGGACATACCATAGACTCTGCAGAGCCATTTTTTGGACTTACAGTAAACGGTATGGCGCAGCTTAATCACATCAAACAAAATAATACTGCACAACTTGGCGATGCAATTTTATTGAGTAAACCAATTGGAGTGGGTATTTTGGCTACTGCACAAAAGCGTGGTGTTTTAACAAAAACAGATGAAGATGAATTATTAATAGAGCTTACCAAATTAAACTCGTTTGGTGAGCAACTTGGTAAACAAAATGAAGTACATGCCATGACAGATGTTACTGGCTTTGGAATATTGGGGCATTTGGTAGAGATGAGCGAAGGAAGCAAATTAACTGCCCAAATTAATTATAACAATATACCAAAACTAGCTGCTGCAATTAACTATGCAAAACAAAGCATAATACCAGATGCCACTTATCGAAATTGGAATGCATATAGTGATAAGGTAACTATTGCCCCAAGCGTTGATGCGATGGAGGCATTTACTTTTTTACCCGACCCACAAACAAATGGTGGCTTGTTAATTTCGGTTGATAAAAATGAAGTGGCTAATTTGCAAACACTGGCCAGCAATTTTGGAGTTACTTTAACACCAATTGGCAATTTTATAGCGCAACAAAACGTAGCAGTTCAGGTGAATTAAAACATCATAAACCACTTGTTTTTAACGGCAAGCATTACGGCTTGTGTTTTTCGGCTTACATGTAGTTTTTGGTAAATATTGGTAATGTGTGTGCGCACCGTATGCGGGCTAATAAACAGTTTATCTGCTACGCCTTTATAGTCTAATCCTTCAACCAAACCTTTTAAAATTTCCATTTCGCGCTCAGTTAAAATTGATTCTTGTTTTTTCTGAACTTCAATTTTTGCACCACTTAAAATTTGCAAAGCTTTTCGAGCAATTCTAGGACTCATTGGCGAGCCACCATATTCAATTACTTCGTTCATGGCGTTCACAATGCTATCAATACTTTCGTCTTTTAGCAAATAACCTATTGCACCAGCTTTAATGGCTTCAAATATTTTTTCATCATCATCAAACACTGTTAACATTAAGCATTTTGTATTTGGGTAAAGCTCTGCACTTACATTCACAGCTTCTATTCCATTCATAATAGGCATGTCAATATCCATCAAAACTATATCTGGCAATTCTTTACATTTTTTCATTTCGGCCAAATATTCTGTTCCGTTTGCTGCTGTAAAAAGGATTTTTACATTTGAGGTAAATGCTAATTTTTCTTGCAACGAAACCCTGTTAGGTTGCTTATCGTCAACTATGGCTATCTTAATCACTGTAGGTACGTATTAGCTTACAAAGGTGTATTTAGTTTAGCTTAATAGATATACGTAAAATGTATTATTTTTTAACTTCTAACCTAATTGTGGTCCCTTGTCCAATTTTTGATTCTATAGTTAATTCAATTCCATTTTCGCCTGCTCTGGTCTTCATGTTTTCTAGTCCATAATGGCCATTAAAATGCTCACTAGGGTTAAATCCAACGCCATTATCGGCAACTTCAACCCAAAAAAGTATTTCTTTATTACTGCCAAAGTTTATGTTAATATTTAAAGCCTTTGCATGTTTAAAACAATTGTTAAACGCCTCCTGACAAATTCTAAATAAGTTTAGAGCAACTTCGGGCGAAAGTTTATTATTGGTATCAAATTGTTCGGTAAAATTAAGTTGTACCACTTTATTAAACTCCATCATTTTTAGGGCAAACTGTTTAAACCTATCTGCAAAATCATCTACATTTAAACTGCTTTGGCTAATTGCCCAAATGGTTTGTCTTAACGTTAAAATGGTATTTCTTCCACTCTCGGTTAGTGCCAATAATCGTTTTGATTCTTCGGCTTTATCAATTTGTTCGGGATGATTAAGCATCCACTCTATATTGGTAATTAAATAACTTAGTTGAGCGCCTACATTATCATGCAAATCTTGCGAAATGCGCATGCGTTCTTTTTCTAATTTATGTTGAACCTCTAACTCGCGTATTAATTTAATTTTTTGGCGTTTGTTAAAGAAATATACACCAGTACTTAGCAAGCCAATAGCAAGTAAAATGGTAAGAATAAAAAACCAACTTCGCTGCCAAAATGGTGGAATTATAACTATTGAAACTGTTTTTGGTTTTTTGCTCCAATACCCATCACCATTAGCCGCAATTATTTTAAAAACGTAATTGCCTGCGGGTAAATTGGCATACCTAGCAAAGTGTTTAGTACCACTTTCAATCCAATTTGCATCAAATCCTTCAAGGGTATATTTATAGGTATTGTTTTCTGGCTGGCTAAAGTCTAAAGCAGAAAAATCAAATGATAAAGTGTTTTGTAAATAATTAAGTTTAAGTTGTTTTATTTCGTTGTAATTGCTATCGGTTTTGTAAGGTAAATCATCTAATAAAATTTCGTTAATACTAATATTTGGCGCTGTGGTATTTTCAACAATATTATCGGGGTCGATTACATTTACACCATTTACACCACCAAAATAAAGCAGCTCATTTTCGTCTTTATAAAATGCTCCAGTATTAAACTCACTGCTCTGCAAACCATCTTTTACACCATAATGCTTAAAAGTATTTAAGGCGGGGTTTAATTCACTAATACCTTTGTTATGACTCAGCCAAATATTGCCATGTTTATCAGTTAGTAATCCATAAATAAACTCATTTGCAAGTCCGTTACTAACGGTGTAGTGCTGTTTAATATTACAGTTATTATCTACTAAAAATAACCCATTAATTGTAGCTAAATAAATTTGATTGTTGCCATAAACTAATATGCTTTTAACAAAGTTTTTTATAGGCGTTTTTGTAGTTATTTTTGTGTTTTTATTAAATAAAAAAACACCTTCAATTCCCCCTATTATGGCAACAGAATCATTTAGCTGTTTGTAGCAGCTTATATTATTTATATCTAAACTGTATAGTATTTTTTTGGTGTATACATCAATTATAAAGGAGCTAGTATTAATAGACCCATTTACAACCAACCGGCCAAATAAAGAGTCGAATACAGGATACGCAAAGCCAATAGCTGAATTTGCTAAAGGGTAGCTTTTTATTTGATGTGTATTTGTGTTTAGCGTAGAAATTTTATTCGCATAAATAAGCCATTGTTCTGTTTTGGTTTTAGGGTAAAATGCATTTACTGTTCCAACTTGGTCTTCGGGTATATTTTGCTTTATTATTTTAAAGGTTCCATCGGCATTGTAAATTGTTAAACCTTCTGCATAAACCCCAGCCAATATTCTTCCATCAGGCAATTTAGTAACGGCCTTTACAAGGTTTTTTTGCGAATTATTATTGGTGTAATGTTTAAATTTATTTCTAAATGGAGAATAAACATATAAGCCACCACCGTTTGAGCATAAATATAAATTATTGTTTTTATCAGAGCGGGCATTTTGTATGTAATAAAAAGAGGCATTGCCAGTAGCATTAAAGTTAATTTCCCTTCTAATTGGCGATAAAGTAGTTTTATCAAACACAAATAAACCCGAACTTCCTGTAGCATATAGTTTATTATCGTAAACGGTACCGCCAGAAAAAAAATACATATTGGTGTGAGGGTAGGATATACTTTTTACATTGATTTTGTTATTAACTACTGTAACTAGCGATACGGAATTTTTGTAAAACCTGCAAAAAGTTGAATCACTTAACTTATGCAGATGAAAACCAATCTCTTTGGTAATTACATGGTATTTAACTTTAAGCTTGGCAGGTATAAATTCAATTATGGTGGTTTGCATATCGCCAATAAAAAAACTATTGTTAATTTTTACGCTTGATAAAGTGGAGCCATGTGAATTATTCCAATTAAACTTTACAGGAATTTTATAAACTAATTTAAACGTGTTTATATTATATCCATGTATGTAATTCATTTTTAAAATTGCCCATACTATACTATCATTAGATTGTCCAATAATTGCCGCACCATTTTGACCCTGATTTATCCTAATAAAATTATCAAATGGTCTATTGTATACATCAATTCCTCTATCGTGGGCAATCCATAATTGTTTTTTAGTATCCTCAAAAAAGCTAAAAGATGTTGTTCCACCAATGGTGGTTTTATTGGTTTCAGACCTTTGGTATTTGTGCATTTTGTATCCATCAAATCTATTTATACCATCGGCTGTGCCAAACCACATAAATCCTTTGTTATCTTGTATAGCATCCCAAACTGTGTTTTGTGCTAAGCCATTATCAACATTATATATGGTATAGTTACGCTGCAATTGTGCATTTGCACCTTGCCACAATAAAATGATAAGTAGGGTAAAAAAAAATCGCATTAAAGGTTAAAATTAGGGTGCAATAAAAATACGTTATATGTACTATTTTACAAGTTTAACAGGTAAATAATATTTGTAGCACACAATTATTAAATCTTAAAGAAATGAAAAAATTAGTACTTACATCAATTATTTTAGGACTTACAGCCATAACTGCATTGGCACAAGATCTTTCTGTTTCGGGTTTCACCAAACTAGATGTGAACCTTTTAGCCGTGCCTAAGCAAGGCTCTGTTGTTCCAACTGCGGATGGGGGTTATTTTTGGGCTAGCGGACTTACACTATCTAAATACAATGCTGCTAATACAGTAGAGTGGAGCACAGCATTAACGGGCAGCCCACGTATTGGATACATTCATACAATCAATGCTATTGCAGACGATGGTAATGGTGGTGCAATTATTACTGGTAATGTTAATGGCACTTTAAGTTATGGCAACGATTCAATTGAACCGTTTTACACTGTGGCAGGCACTGGTTTTTATACTGCGGATGCTTTTGTGGCTAGGGTAAATGCTACCGGAAAAGTTTGGTGGCACCGTATGGGCGAATTTAATGGAGATGCACCAGGAACAGATCGAGGTGTAGACGTAAAAGTTGTTGGCGACAAAGTGTATTGGTTGGCGCATGTAACAGGACGTAATTTTAAATTTGGTAATGTTTCATATCCTATGAACTTGTATGGCAATAACGTAGCTGTTGTTGCGCAGTTTGGGTTAGATGGTACAAATAATTGGATACAGCTTACAAAAGGAGGAGCCGCAATACCAAAGTATTTAGTTGCCGATAACAATCAGGTTTCTGTGGCTGCATACAGCTTAGGCTTGTCAACTGCTCTTGATTTTGGCAATAGCAAAACCTTAAACTATAACCAAGCTTCGCATTTTGTTGTAAAATATAATACTGCTGGCCTGGCGCAATGGGCTGTTACTTATGAT
>JAGPCI010000057.1 GCA_018058165.1 Bacteroidia bacterium | reverse complement strand
CGTTTTGTACGGCCAGTAATTTTAACTCTATGAGGGTAAAGTTGTGTAAATTTAATGGTATCGCCTATTACATAGCGCCATAAACCAGCATTGGTGCTAATTACTAAAGCATAGTTTTCGTTAGTTTTTACTTCATCTATCGAGTATGTTTTGGGGTGTTCTTTGCCATATTCGTTCATGGGCATAAATTCATAAAATATGCCATAATCAAGCATTAATAACATGTCGTTTCTACCCAATTCATCTTGTATACCAAAAAAACCTTCACTTGCATTATATGATTCTTGGTAATGCATGTTTGATGACCGAATGAGTGATTTAAACCTATTTTGATAAGGTATAAAACTTACTCCACCGTGTATATACAATTCTAGGTTTGGCCAAATATCAACCAAATTATTTTTGCCAGTTATTTCAAATAGTTTATCAATTAAAACAAGGGTCCATGTAGGTACACCGCTTATACTGGTAACGTCATCATTTAAAGTAGCCAGGGCCATTTTTTCAATTTTCTCATCCCAGTTATCCATTATGGCAATGCTTAAATCTGGCGTGCGAAGATACTGTGCCCAAAAAGGCATGTTTTGCATCATTACCGCGCTTAAATCGCCATAATAAGATTGGCCTTCTTGCAATTTATTTATTTGATGGCTGCCGCCCATTATCAAACCTTTTCCATCAAATATTTTACTGTTTTGTTTTTGCAGTTGATAAAACATTAAGGCATCTTTTCCACCTTGCATGTGGCAATCTTCTAGCGAATCGAATGTTACAGGAATAAATTTACTTTTAGCAGATGTGGTACCACTCGATTTTGCAAACCAAGTTACATCTGTTGGCCACAAAATATTTTGCTCGCCCTTCATCATTCTATCAATAAAGGGTTTGTGGGTTTCGTAGTTGCCAATGGGCACCCGTTGTTTAAAATCGTGAATGTTTTTTATCGAGCTGTAATCATATTTTATGCCCCACTCGGTGTAGCGGGCTTGGTTAATTAATTTCTGAAAAACCTGCATTTGGGTATCAGCGGGGCGTTCCATCATTTCTTCAATAAACGGAATTCGCTTTTTTAAATACCACGACACAAGTGAACCAAAAACAGACATAGGTAATTTTTATTTCGGTAATTTTACGGTTTTTGCCTCAGTTATACAACCTTAATATATCAACTAAGCCATAATTAATTTTATTTAAAGCCCTAATTGATAATTATTAACAAAGGTTTTAATCAAGTTAAATGCCTCATTGTATTTGCTTAGTGGCACAGCATCGGCTTTATCGTCTACATCATGGTAAAAATGATAATCGCCCATTAAATAAAAGAAAAACGACTTTACACCGTTTTCGGTAAAGTAATAATGGTCGCTATTTTTGGCTTTACCGCGTGCAGCTATTGTTGGCAAAAAATCGCCTTCCATATTCACCAATTGTAAATCCTGAAACTCATCAGGAAACTCTGTTGCATTTACCGCTGTAAGACCTTTATCGCCTGTACCCATTAAATCTAGGTTTAGTAATAATGCAATTTTATTTAATGGAAATAACGGGTTTTGTGTGTAATAATACGAACCAAATAAACCAGCTTCTTCGCCTGCAAAAAATATAAATGCTACATTAAAATCGGGCTTGTTTTTACTATAATAATTAGCCAAGTCTAACAACATTGCTACACCACTTGCATTATCATTTGCTCCCGGAAACATTGCATTCATACCCATCATGCCTAAATGGTCGTAGTGGGCGGTGTATACAATAAACGAATCGGGGTACTTAGCCCCTTCAACATAAGCCGCAATATTTTGGGTGCTAAAGTTTTTAAGTTCTGGCTTAATTTTTATTATCGCCTCTGTTTGGTAAGGTTTTAATAAGCCGGCTTTAACATATATTTTTGCATAACTATCCCATTCGGTAGCCACACTCCATGTTAATTTACTTTCGGCTGCATAAATTAAACCACGAGCTTTAAAGGTGTTTGATGTAACTTGTTTTAATCGTTCAGGGTGATTAAGTTTTTTTGTTTTTACATCACCAATCACCAAAAATGTATGTTTTAAAAATAGTTTATCTAACTTTTCAAATTCGGTTTTGTTATCAATTAATGCACTATCAACCCAAAGCATTTTAAACGTACCTTCAAGTGGCGGGCAGCCCGGAGAAACAATAAAATGTTCGCCTGCAATTAAAGAGCTGTTATCAACCACAAAAGTAACCTCATTAGGAAATGTATTTACAGGGAAACCAAAACCTTGGTAATAATCTTGCGTAAAAGATTTAAGCCTGGCCGATTTAAGCTCTTCGCGAATGTATGCTGCGGCTGTTTTATCGCCATTTTTTACATAACCTCTGCCATACATTTCTGGGGCACATAAATCATTAATAACTTTACGTGCATAGTTAATGTTTTGTGCTTGTGCAGTAAACGCAAATAATAATAAAAATAAATTACTTAAACGTGCTATTTTACTCATGTTTGTAAATGTAATTTTGGCTAACTAGTAACAACAAATATACCTTTTTGCCTGTGTTTAAAAGTAATAATTATGCCCAATTGCCTTGTAAAAAAAGGTTATTGGGTTGATTTGTTTTTAACCAAATTATTAATTACCGATATTAAAATATACAATACTATACTTAATGATATACCTGCATATTTAAAAATAACAACGCTTAAAATACAGCTTATAATTAAGATAAATCTAAACTCGTTTCCTTTAAAATTAAAGGTTTTAAATTTAAGTGCCAGTAATGGTAATTCGGCTACCAATAAATAAGCAGAAATAAATGGAAAAATGATTAAAAACCATTGGTTATTAATAATGGTTGACATGCCATAAGCATCATTTGCTAAAATTAAAGGTAAACCAGCAATAAACATGGCATTTGCAGGAGTTGGTACACCAATAAAACTATCACTTTGGCGGGTGTCTATGTTAAATTTAGCTAGCCTAATTGCCGAAAATATGGGTACTAATAAAAAGGTATATTGGTTGATACAAAAGCCTGGGCCCATACAGGTATTTGCAAGGCTGTATAAAATAAAACCAGGTGCTACACCAAAACTCACCACATCAGCCAACGAGTCGAGTTGTTTACCTAACTCACCGCTAACATTTAAGATGCGCGCTACAAATCCATCAAAAAAATCCATTACGGCAGATAGTCCAATAAATATTGACGACATGATTAATTCGCCTTGTATTGCGCTTAAAATAGATAGGCAACCAAATAGCAAATTTGCAGAGGTAATTGCGTTGGGAATATGTTGTTTCAAAATTTGTATTTATTTATATAAACAATATTGCAAATAAATGGCTTATTTTATGAAGTAAAAAATAGGCTTTAAAAATTAGTCAAAAAGTGTACTTTTGACATTAATGTATCAACATAAAAAAGTATATTTATTAATAGTATTAATTATTTGTTTAACTGCATTTGTTGCTGGTGATGGTGCAACCATTAAACTAACTGACCAGCTAAATAAACCTATAATTTTTAAAATTAAATCTCAACGCATAGAGTGGGTTAATAACTCTGTTAACCTTGCGTTTTTATCAACCGACAATAAATTAATACAAATAAACAACATACCCGAAAAGGCTTTAGTTGATACTACAATTAAAACTTCAAGAGTACATATTTTAATGATTGATAGTAATTGTACTTACAAACAAAATAGACGTAACATAAGTAAAGTTGAGATAAAATGTGCTGGTCCTGCCTCTGGTAATCAATTGTCTATTTTAGTTAAAGGAAGGTTTTATCACAAAAAGAGGTGGTATGATTTTGATATTAAATCGCAACAAATTTTGCCAAAGGAAAAAACTATTGGCACATCAACTCGAATAATGAATTAAAGTAAAAATAGAACAAAAATTATATGAAAAAAGTTATTCTGTCCTTATTAATGGCAGCAGGAGTATTGTCGGCAATGGCACAACTTGCACCACTTTCTGTACCAAGCCCTGAAAAGCCATTAGAGGTTTTGTTTCAAGAAAAGTATACCAAACAACAAGCTGAACTACAAAAAGTATTAACAGAACGTAATTTGCCAAAAGTTACTGTAAAAAGCGATGGAGTAATTGTGCAAGCAATGTATGTTACCGAAACTGGGCACATTGTTTATAATACAACAACTAATGTTGGTGCCGGAAGAACACTTTCAACCAATAAAGTATGGCCAGGCGGTATAGTAGGCACTAGTTTAACCGGGGCCAATATGCCAAATAGGTTAGGTGTTTGGGATGGTGGCGGAGTATTGCTTTCTCATCAAGAATTTGGAACTACTACAAGCAGGGTAACACAAGTGGATGGTGCAACCGCATTAAGCGATCATGCTACACACGTTTCTGGAACTATGGTAGCCACTGGTGTTGCTGCTGATGCAAAAGGAATGGCCTATTTGGCTACCCTAAAAGCCTACGATTGGAATAATGATGATGCAGAAATGACACAAGCTGCTGCTGCAGGAATGTTAATTTCTAATCACTCATATGGAAGTGTTTGTGGCTGGAGATATGATGATACTGATAAATCATATACTTGGTATGGCGATCCATCAATAAGCACAACAGAAGATTTTAAATTTGGTTGGTATAACGATGCTGCCAAAGATTGGGATGACATTGCAAATAGTAACCCGTTTTATTTGATTTGTAAATCTGCGGGTAATGATCGAGGTGATAATTATTCTGGAAGTGACCCATGGTCGTATTCTGATGGAACTCCAGGCGGTACAACACTTCCCGCAAAAGATGGTGGTGTCGCTGGTTATGATTGTGTAACTACATACGGCAACGCAAAAAATATTTTAACCATTGGTGCTGTAAATAAAATTGGTGGAAATACAGGTAATGGATGGACTAAAGCAAGCGATGTTGTAATGAGCTCGTTTAGTGGTTGGGGGCCTGCTGATGATGGACGTATTAAGCCCGATTTAGTTAGTCCTGGTGTTGATCTTTATTCTTCATTAAGTACCAGTAATACAGCTTATGCCAAATACAATGGTACTTCAATGGCTACTCCTGCTGCTTCTGGCTCTTTAATTTTGGTACAACAACATTATAATAACGTAAAAGGCAAATTTATGCGTGCAGCAAGTTTAAAAGGTTTGGCTATACACACCGCAGACGAAGCTGGTACAAGTGCTGGGCCCGATTATAAATTTGGCTGGGGATTGTTAAACATTGCTTCGGCAGTTACTTTTATAAACGATTCGGCTACCAACAAAATAGAAGAAAGGATTTTAGCAAGCGGCACGCCTCAAAATATTTTGTTTAGTGCCGATGCAGGTAAACCAATAAAAATTACCATTAGTTGGACTGATAAATCTGGTACTCCTGTATCTTCTAATCTACTAAATAACCCCACAAAAATGTTGGTTAATGATTTGGATATTCGCTTAACCAGAATGAGTGATAATATGGTATTTAATCCTTATATTTTAGATCCTGCAAATCCTGCAAATGCAGCTACTACTGGCGATAATAATCGTGATAATGTAGAAATGATTTATTTAGCAACACCTGATGCTGGAAATTATACTTTAACAATATCTAACAAAGGAAATATTGTAGGAAGTACTCAACCTTATACTTTACTTATAAGCAATGCCTCAGAAAAATCGTCTGCGCAATTTACTGCAAGTCAAACCACTGTTTGCCCTGGTCAAAGTGTAACATTTTCTGATAAATCTACCGGTGCAGTGGCTCAACGTAACTGGACATTTCCAGGTGGAACACCATCAACTTCAACTGCTGCCAATCCTGTAATTACTTATAGTACTCCTGGTACTTATGCAGTTATTTTAAAGGTTACAGGTAGCCTAGGTACCGACTCGGTTTATAAAGCTGATTTTATCACAGTAGGTGGCATGTCGTTACCTTTTGTCGAAACCTTTGAAAGTAATTCAACTACACTAAGTTCGTGGACTGTTGCTAATACAGATGCAGGAATAACTTGGGGCTTATCAAATACAAGTGGTACAACTCCTGGTAGCTCTTCTGCCGGAATATTATTGTTTGATTATAGTACAACTGGACAACGTGATGGTTTAATTTCACCTTCACTAAATTTAAGTAGCCACTCAAATGTTAACTTAACATTTAGTCATGCCTATACACGATGGGGTGGAGCAACTGCCACCGATAGTTTAATTGTATATGCAAGTACAAATTGTGGTGTTACTTGGATTAGATTGCAAGGTTTTGGCGAAAATGGTACAGGTAACTTTGCTACTTATCAAGAAGGTTCGTATACTCTAGGTTCGCAATCGGCATTTACCCCTGCGGTAGCCAGTGATTGGTGTGGTGCTGGAGTTGGCTCTGGTTGTAAAACAATATCATTAGCACAATTTGCCGGACAAAGTAGTGTTGCTTTAAAGTTTGAAAGCTATAACAATTATGGTAATAATTTATACATAGATAATATTGCTGTAATGGGTACTTTGTTAAAACCTATTGCTTCTTTTGAAGCAAAAACTACGGTTTGTGTTGATGAGGCCGTAACTTTTACCGATAAATCTACACGAAGCCCTGCAAATTGGAATTGGACTTTTACAGGTGCAAATACACCTACATCAAACCAAAAAAATCCATTGGTAAGTTATGCTACAACGGGTACTTACAAGGTTAAATTAGTTGTGAGTAATGCAAGCGGAATGGATAGTGTAGAAATAAATAATTACATCACTGTAGTTCCAAAACCTACTACACCTAATATTAAAGCTATTGGCTCAACTGCATTCTGTTTGGGTGATAGTGTATTGCTTATTACAGATAGTATTGGTAATTTTAATTGGTATGCTGATGGCGATTTAGTAGCCCAAAATGTAAATCAGGTTTATGCTAAACGTAATGCAACTTACCGTGTGGCTAAATCAAATGGTATATGCGAAGCTTCATCTAGCCTATTTGTATCGGTTAATAGCAAACCAATAAAACCTACATTCACATCATCAGTTAGTGGTAACGCAATTTGTGATGGAAGCGCTGCAATACTTACATCGAACGCAAATGATGGAAACCAATGGTTAAAAAATAGCCAACCAATATCGGGAGCTATTAATAAAACTTATGGTGCTACTGATGCTGGTTCGTATAGTTTAATTACCAAAAAAGGAGGTTGTATTTCTGATACATCAGTAGTTACAACTTATAGCATTTCGCCTCGTCCAACTATTAGTAGCATTACCGGAAATATAAACCCAGTTAGAGGTGTATCTAATCCATATAGTGTTACAACACAAAGTGGAATTACCTATGCTTGGACAATTACCAATGGTACTATTTTAAATGGCAACGGAACTGCAGCTATTAATGCAAGATTTAATGTGGTTGATACGGCTTCGTTAAGGGTAGTTTCTACAAACACATTAGGTTGCAAAAGTGTAACCGAAGTAATTAATGTAGCAGTTAGCCCTGCTGTAGGATTAAATGAAGTTACAGGGTTACGTAATATTACGGTTTATCCAATTCCGGCCAAAACCATTGTAAATATTGCCTTAGAAGGCATGGAGCAAGCTGAAGCAGATTTAAACATTGTAAATTTACTTGGCCAGGTTGTACAAACGCAAAGAATAAATTTAAGCACAAAAAATCATGCAATAAATATTGGTGCATTGCATAAAGGTGTTTATTTAATTGAGTTGCAAAGCAGCAAAATAAAATTGGTAAAACGTATTGTTGTTGAATAATACAACTAGCAATTAAACTAAAAGAACTGCGGCCCGAACTTGTTCGGGCCGCAGTTCTTTTTATAGCTAAAATTGGTTTTTAAGTTACGGAGCTTACTTAACCTAAAACTTCCACACCATCATACCTCATACTAATTTCATTTAGTATTTCATAAATATCATCAATGGTTGGTGCCATTACCAATTTAGTTCTGTACTCTTTAAAGTTTGCAACACCTTTAAAATACTGGCCATAATGTGGGCGCATTTCAAAAATTCCAACTACAGGTCCTTTCCATCTTATGCTAAAATCAATGTGTTTACGCACCACTTCTATTCGTTGGTTAACTGTGGGCGGTGCAAGTAAATTTCCCGTAGTAAAATAGTGTTTAATTTCATCAAAAATCCAAGGGTAACCAATTGCAGCCCTGCCAATCATAATTCCATCAACTCCATATTTATTGCGGTACTCAAGCGCTTTTTGTGCGCCATCAATATCGCCATTACCAAAAATTGGCATTTGTATACGTGGGTTGTTTTTAACTTTAGCAATTAAACTCCAATCTGCCTCGCCTTTGTATAATTGGGCACGTGTACGGCCATGTATAGATAGTGCTTTAATACCTACATCAAATAACCTTTCGGCTACCTCTTCTATGTTTTTAGAGTTATCATCCCAACCCAATCTAGTTTTTACGGTTACAGGTAATTTGGTAGATTTTACTACCCGTTCGGTAATTTTTACCATTTGCGGTAAATCTTTTAAAATTGCAGCACCAGCACCTTTGCATACTACTTTTTTAACTGGGCAGCCAAAGTTTATATCCAATAAATCGGGGTTTGTGGCATCCACAATTTTGGCCGCCAACTCCATCGAATCCTCATCACCCCCAAAAATTTGAATACCTACAGGCCTTTCGTAATCAAAAATATCTAACTTCTTACGGCTTTTTATTGCATCACGTATTAAACCTTCGCTGCTAATAAATTCTGTATACATTAAATCTGCCCCTTTATCCTTGCACACTGCCCTAAAAGGTGGATCACTCACATCCTCCATTGGGGCAAGTAATAAGGGGAATTCTCCTAATTCTATGTTTCCTATCTTAACCATTGTTATATTTGCAGGGCAAAAATAGGTAAATGATAGAGAAGAATATGTATTGGCAACACCCGGTGGTGTTTTTTATTACCCGCATGTTTATTTTAGCAGGTATGATGTTGGTGTTTGCAGGCTTTGCTTATAGCATTGCAATTTTTACCAGTAAGGCCCTGTTTGGGGTTGATTTTATGGCTAACCCAGCCTTGCTTGGTGATTTTAAAAACCCCGAAAATATTAACGCACTTAAATATATTCAGGCACTTACTTCGGCCGGAATATTTATTTACCCAGCTTGGTACTTTTGCAAAGCATTAAATAAAAAGCCTGCAGATTTTTTAAAAATAAATCGAAAAATAACTTTCAGCGAAATTGGCATATCAACCCTTTTGGTTTTTGTAATTATGCCTTTTGGCAGTTGGTTGGTGTATGTAAACGGGTTGATAAAGTTTCCGCCAAGCATGGCACAATTAGAAATTCAACTAAAAGCTGCCGAAGAGCTTGCCGCACAACTTACCCAGCTTTTTATAAAAGCAGATACCATTAGCGATTTAACCATAAATTTATTGGTAATAGCTGTAATACCTGCCATTGGCGAAGAGTTTTTATTTAGAGGTGTGTTGCAAAATTTTGTTAAAACTACCACAGGTAAAGGCCATTTTTCGGTTTGGATTATTGCCATTGTGTTTAGCGCATTTCATGGTCAGTTTTACGGATTTTTGCCGCGTGTATTTTTAGGTGCCGCATTGGGTTATGCTTTTTTATTTACCGGAAACTTATGGGTAAGTATTTTAATGCATTTTGTAAACAATGCTTTTGCGGTAATTTGTAGTTATACCCCTATAAAAAATAGCCTACCACCTGTAATGCAAGATGGGTATGTTTTTGAAAGTTGGGTAATAAATGCTGGTAGCGCATTGTTAGCCATTGGCTTATTGTTATTATTGCATAAAGTTACATTTAAACGGGTTTGGTACAATGGAGAGTAATTATAATAAAATTTACCAAACGGGTAATATTATCGAAGCAGAAATTATTATGCAAATGCTAAACGAAAATGGCATTGAAGCAGTAAACATGAATAAAATAGACAGTAGTTATACAGCTTTTGGAGTAATTGAAATATATTGCCCCGCTAATGATGTAGTAACCGCATTACATTTAATAAATAACAACCCAATAAATGAAAAGTGATATTGTACAACGCAGTTTTACAGGTGCTATTTTTGTTGCTGCAATTATAAGTGCAACACTGTATAGCGAGTTTAGTTTTTTTATACTATTGTTTGTAGTTAATTTTTTGTGTTTGCTAGAATTTTATGAGCTGGTATTGCCTGATAAACGCTGGATGGAAAAGTACTTAGGTATAATTGCTGGCAGTGTTATTTTTATCATGTTTGCCATGATTTTTTCGGCAGATTTATCTATGGCATGGTATTATAATTTGATACCCATTTTTATGTTTATGTTTATTATTAAATTGTTTGAACGTACACATAACGAGTTTTCTACGCTTGCTTTTCAAATTTTAGGATTGTTTTATATTACTTTACCCATTGTAATGTTGGCTAAAATGAGTTTTTTAAACTCGTTAAATTATAGTTATGGCTTACCAATGGGTTTTTTTATGCTGCTTTGGACTAGTGATACTGGTGCGTATTTAGCTGGTCGTACTTTTGGAAAAACAAAATTATTTGAACGCATTTCGCCTAAAAAAACTTGGGAAGGTAGCATTGGTGGTACTATTTTAAGTGTTGGCGTTGCTTACGTTATTTCAAAGGTATTTGGGTTTGATGATGTATCAACTTTTGATTGGATGGTAATTGCTGTATTGGTGGTTGTATTTGGTTCGTTAGGCGATTTATTCGAATCGTTGCTAAAACGTAATTTACACATTAAAGATAGTGGCACACTTTTACCTGGACATGGAGGTTTTTTAGATCGTTTTGATGGATTATTTTTAGCCATTCCTGCGGTATTTTTTTATTTAATGTTAACCAATTAATTACTAAGCATGAAACTGTTTAAAATATATTTAATAATTTTTGCTTGTGTATTGGTTTTTGTTCTAGGCTCAAGGTTTTTTCCTAGCCATTATTATGTTGAGCAAACGGTAATCATCAATAAACCTGTTAGCGAAACGTTTGCCTATATGAGCAATTACCACAATTGGGAGCAATGGAGTTTATGGAACAAAAGTGTTGATAGCACCTTGTATTATTTTTACAACCAAAAGCACGATACCATTGGAGCTAGGCAATATTTTTATGGCGCCTTACTTGGGCAAGGTCATTTTGAAACCATAGGCTATAAAAAAGATAGCAGCATACAATTTACATTAAGCGTAAACCGCAATGATATTACTGCCGCTGGTGTTTTTATTTTTAAAGCCATTGATGCCAATACCACCGAATTACATTGGATAGATAGCGGCAATGTTGGCAATAATCCTATTAAACGTTACATGATTCCGTTTGTTACTAAAAACACCGCCAAAACACTAGATGGAGGATTAGCAAACATTAAAAAATACATGGAGATGAAGTAGGGGAGCAAGTTATGAATGTTGAGTTAGGGGCTATGAATTCAAATTCATAGCTAGTAACTAAAAACCTTTGTTTCCCAATTTCCTTTTGCATATTTAGCATGGTTACATAAGGACCTTCGGCAATAAATAAATTAATAATCCAACTTGGAATATAACCTTCTGGGTTAAAAAATAATTCGTACTCGCCTTTGGTTTGTCCGTTGGCTAATGGTATAAAATGCCATGTAGCTTTACCATTTTTTATACGCACATTTCCTTCTTCATTACCGCGATAGTCTGGTAAAGTATGCGAGTGCATCCAATAACTTCCAACAATGTGTTTGCTTAGCTTAGTAACCGAGTATTGGTCCCTATCGGCCACTGGCCAAGGTGCATCAGTTATGTGGTAATATATAAC
>JAGPCI010000288.1 GCA_018058165.1 Bacteroidia bacterium | reverse complement strand
TGGTGGAGGTATAGCTGGAGATTTTCCGATATGCGTTGTACCAATGTTATACCAAGATATGGAAATGGATAAAATTCCATTTTGGAGTTATTTCTGTCAAATTAGCGATTCAACAACTTCATATGGTTCTTACTCTGGTGCGGTGCCAAACGAAAAAATAACTTGGGGTAAATTAGATATATCTACGCCTAAATTTATTGTAGAAAGTGATGCTACTATCGTAGCTCCTTTAATGTTTGCGTGGATTTTAGGTTGGTAATAGCATTACTATATTCGATACATCGTATCATTTTGAAAATATGATACATAAAAAAAGCTCCAATTAAAATTGGAGCTTTTTCTTTATACAAATCTTTAAAGATTATAATCCTAATATCATTTTTTGAGGGTCGTTACCAGCAGTAATTAATAAGGTAGGATTTTCTAAGCATTGTTTTACTTTTACTAAAAACCCAACCGACTCGCGACCATCAATAATACGGTGATCGTAACTTAAAGCCAAATACATCATCGGGCGTGCTACAATTAAACCATCTTTAACAACAGGGCGTTCGATAATATTATGCATACCTAAAATAGCCGATTGTGGTGCATTAATAATTGGTGTACTCATCATACTGCCAAATACACCACCATTGGTAATTGTAAATGTACCTCCGCTCAT
Organism: Bacteroidia bacterium; assembly: GCA_018058165.1. Lineage (GTDB taxonomy): Bacteria > Bacteroidota > Bacteroidia > UKL13-3 > UKL13-3 > UBA6183. The sequence continues at coordinate 2,704 of JAGPCI010000288.1, read as the reverse complement.
TTCTTCAAGACTTAATTTACTTTCGCGAGCACGTGCAGCTAATCTTGCAACTTCTCTTTCAATATCAGCTAAACTCAAGCTTTCTGCGTTACGAATTACAGGAACTACCAAACCTTTAGGAGCACTTACTGCAATTGAAATGTCACAAAAATCATGGAAAATAATTTCTTCGCCATTAATGTACGCATTTACCGAAGGATAATGTTGCAAAGCAATGGTAACAGCTTTGGTAAAAAAGCTCATAAAACCAAGGTTAACACCGTGCGACTCCTTAAATTGATTTTTATATTGAGCACGTAAATCCATAATTGGCTTCATATCTACCTCGTTAAAGGTAGTTAACATTGCCGTTTCATTTTTTACTGCCACTAAGCGCCTCGAAACTGTTTTACGCAACGAAGTCATTTTTTCGGTACGCTCGTTACGCGATTTGGCTTCGTTTGTAGTTACTTTTAATTCTGCGCTTATAGCATCTGCTTTTGTAATCCTACCAGCTACTCCGGTTCCTTTTACATCTTTAGTATCAATGCCTTTTTCAGCTAAAATTTTGGCTGCTGCCGGGCTAGGTGTGCCAGTTGCATAATTTTCTTTTGCTTGCACCAACTCAGGAGCTTTAACTGCTGCTTTTGCTACTTCTTTTTTAGGTTCGGCTACGGGTGCTCCAGCAGGTTTTGCAGCACTTGTATCAATAGTTGCAATTAAATCTCCTACTTTAATAGTATCACCTTCGGCAGCTTTGGGGCTTAATACTCCAGCAGCTTCAGCATTCAATTCAAATGTTGCTTTATCACTTTCTAATTCGCAAAGTAATTCGTCCATCTCTACGTAATCGCCTTCTTTTTTATTCCAGCGCGAAACAGTTACTTCGGTAATTGATTCACCTACTGTGGGTACTTTAATTTCTAAAGCCATACTAATTAATTAAATATTTTTAAACGTGGTGCAAAGGTATAAATTGAAATGAGAAATGCTTAAATTGTTTAGCACAAGTTAATATAATCATCATTCAATCTTTAAAACAGCTTTAAGTTGTTTGATTTATAATTGATTAAACAAAAAACACCTATTAACTAAAATTGATGAATGATCAATCAAATCAACCCAAAAACTTGTTATTGATTTTATAGTGCCCTATCAAACCACTCGCGCCTACGGGTAAGTTTTAAATCTTGTAACACACTAGAACGAACATTAATTTGAAAGAAGAAACTTTGACGGAAACCAATAGGAATCCAAGTTAGTTTAAAAGTCCAGCAATGTAAATCGCGCACAAAATCAATAGTTGTAAATGTTATTTGTTTGTTTTGTAAATCATAACCACTTGTAGCTGCAATTTTCCAGTTTTTAGTTAGGTTTAAATCGCCATTAAAGTTTAATGTTTGCACATAATTAGAAAGTGTAGGGCTATTTAAATTGTTGTAACGTGCATATTGAATGGTATAATTAACATTTAAATTCCAAGGAATATTAAAATCGTAATAATCTAAAGGATTACTTGTAATGTACTTCCACTCGTTAGGATATTTTTGGGCTGATTTACTATCGCCTCGCTTAAATGTTTCTGGATTAAAACTTGCCGATAAAGCAATATTTGCATTACTAATTACACCAATACTATTGTTTTTGTTTACATAAAACTCGTTAGTTCTAACTACGGTATTATAGCCTGTTGTACTTGTTTCAATTTTATTATTGTATGGATCTAAAACAGCATTTGCATTTATGGTTACATTTTTAAACAACTTTGTACGTGTATTAATGTTTATAGGAGCAAGGTTTAACGAGTCTGCAAAAATGTTATAATAAGAACTTAGTCTAAAGGTTTCAAAAATCTGTATTTTCTCTTCCTTTCTTGCGGTATCCTTACCACGCATAACTTTTATTTCTAAGTTATTATCAATACTAAAACCAACATTACCTTGCCTGCCTTGTCCGGGACCGCCAAATATACCTCGTTCAAAAATACTGTATTTAGATATTTGCCCTAGTGTGTCTTGGTATGTATTGTAATATCCCCAGGCTGCATCACTATAATCGGGTGTATAGGTAAAATCTGCTGTTGGCGAAATTACATGCCTAATGGCTTTAATTCCATTACCACTAAAAGTTTTCATACCATAAATACGGGTATTAATACCTACCCTTGGTTGGTATGTAAAAGCTCGCACAAAACCAGATTCTTGGTTAGTGGTTACCAAACCATTGTTATATTCTTTATTTACACTTTGCATGTACCACACCTCGTTAAGCTGGGCCCCTGCAGAAAGCGTATAATGCTTAAATAGTTTAAATGATGTTTGAATGGGTAATGAATGTTGAATTCCATATCTACCAATTGTGTCGTAATACTTAGCATACTCACTCTGTTTTCTGCTGCTAAATAATACCGAATCGTAGGTGTTAATTTCGTTCCTAAAATTTAAGGTATAATTGGTGGTGATGTTTTCGTACCACTTATCGGCAGTGGGTTTTGATTGAGCTTTAAACGGACTAAAACTACTTACCGTAAACGTTAAATTAGGCAGTGCAACATTTAATTGATGGGTTTGTAAGTTTTGAGATAAACTTGCATTTGAAGTGAAATTATATTTGCCTCCTGAAAAACTTTTGGAGTAATTAACACTACTTAATATTTGGTTGCTAATTACATTTTGAGGCACATAAGAGTTGTTTGCTAAATAACTTCCACTTACAAAATTTACAT
>JAGPCI010000287.1 GCA_018058165.1 Bacteroidia bacterium | reverse complement strand
CGGTATTAAATCAGAGTTGCATTTTTCGGTTCTTATAAGTGGCGGCATTTTTATGTTATACAGGCCTCAGTTTTTGGTAATGTTGATTCCTATTTATGCACAAAAATTATTTAATACCGATCCTGCCCGCTGGGGAATTAATTATCATTACAGCATAGAATTTGTACCTGTATTAACAGCTTGTACAGCAGTTTTTATCACATCTATAAATAATATCAAAACACAAACTTACTTGGCATTTGGTGTGGCACTTTGTACGTTTTATTACACCATAAGTAAAATGGATAGTAGGGTTTCTATTTGGTATGATAAAATTAGTACGCGGTTTTATGCACCCGAACATTTCCAAGGTGCCGAGCTAGCTAATACCATCCGAAAAGAACTTAAAATGTTACCGGTTACTGCGGAAGATTCGGTGAGTGCACAAAACAATTTAGTGCCCTATTTGGCTAACCGAGTAGGCATTTATTTATACCCAAGTGTTACCAATGCTAACGTAATTATATTGGCACCAAATACAACAGTTTACCCGTTAAAAGACGCTACATTTTTACACAGCTTAGATACTTTAAAAGCAAGCACAAATTGGCAATTGGTAAATACCAATACAACCGAATTGTTAATGTTTAAAAGGGTGAATTAATTTTAAGCAACTCTATTTATAGAGATTAAGTATAATTCATTTATCGCTTCGAAAATATTAATGCAGTAGCATTGTTAACGGTAATTTTATGAATCAATGATAACGAATCTGTTTGATTTCCTGCATCCGACCAATTGCCAGGCTGCGTATATACATAATAATTTGCCACCGCATCATTTACAAACTTAACTGCTTGATAGTTGGTTGGCATGGTATAACCATAACGGGCATCTTGCGTTGCTTCAAATACCGGAAAATCGATCTTTACTTTTTCGCCCGTAAATTCAGGTTGGTTGAGGTAATCAAACAACAACACATTTACTTTTATTTGATTTCTATAACTTAAGTTTACTTCACTGTTTTGGGTATTATCATTTAAAAAATAAAGGTTTAAAATTAAACCAATAACAAGTAAAACTACACCTGCATATTTCTTCATTTCATCAACCCTAAAAATTACAATGGCAAATGCTAAACTTACAATAGGCATCATTACCAAAAAATACCTGTGTAAGCATGATGCAATAGAAGAAAACAACATGAAACCAAAACTAAAAACAACTAATAAAATTATGGAATTGGTTAACTTAATTTTGCTTTTATTTTTGATGATAAAGTTAATTAAAAACAATACGCTAACTAAAGTAAATAACCACCTACCTTGTTTTAGCCACACAAACTTTAATGCGTAATCCCACGCCCTTTGAGTGATGCTATTGAAAGTTATTTTTGTAGCACCAAGGTTATTGGGATTTAGATACCAGCCAAATGTTTGGTGTTGAATAATTAAGAAAATAGCAAAAACAGCAAACGGAATTAAGTACCAAATAAATCCTTTAATAAGCAATTTAGATTTATCAAAAAACATGTATTTAATTATTAAACTAAAGGGCAAAGCAACGGCCAATACAAGTCCGGTTTCTTTAGTTAATACGGCAAATGAGGTAACAATAGCTGAATAAACAAATTGGTTTTTTAAGTAAAAAAAAATAGCAAATACTATGGTGCAAGTTAATAGCATTTCTAACAAAACCTGTGTTGATTGTGCGATAACAATTGGCTGAAACAAAAAAATCACAAATGCTAAAATACCTATTACATAATTTTTAGTGATTTGTGAAGCCAATAAATAGGTTCCAAATGCAGTACAAAGTGTAATTAAAATTGATAATGAATGAAACGCAAGCGGAGAAAAGCCAAACATTTTAACCCATAGTGCATTAATAAAAAAAAGCAACAAGGGATGACCAAAACTAATATAATCAGGAACAGCGGATGGCAACAACGAAATTTTGTGATCGACCATATAAATGGTGCCTTGAACATATGCATGAAGTTCATCCCAAAAAAATGGAAGTTGAGCGTCCGAAAACCTTAGTAAATAAAAGCAGACGGAAGCTACAAATAGAAAAAAATATCTATTTTTTGGCTGCTCCATTAATTGAGTAAAATAAACCATTGTGCTAATTTATCAATTTATAAATATCATCAATACTAATTATTTTAAAGCAACTTTTACCACTAGGCGAAAGTTTATTTTCTGCACAAGCAAACAGCTCATCAACCAAGTTATTCATTTCGTCAGCAGTTAATTTTGTGCCAGTTCTAACAGCGGCACGTTGGGCCAAAATACGCGCAATATTTTGATGTTTGGTACTGCCGGTTTGTTGTTTGTAATTTTCTAAAACTTCATCAATTAAATGTTGTTCGTTGTAATGGTTTAACTCGGCTGGCACACCATTTACTGCAAAAGTATTTCCACCAATATCGTTTACATCAAACCCTAAAGCCCTTATGTCTGCCAATAAATCGGTAAGTAAACTTGCATCAGCAGCATTAAGTGTAATGCTTTTAGGAAACAACTTTTGTTGACTAGCCATTGGCTGATTTTGCAATGCTTGCATGTATTTTTCAAACAAAACACGCTCGTGTGCCGCTTGCATATCAACCAATAAAACACCACTTTTTATTTGCGATAAAATAAATGCACCATGTATTTGGGTAAAATGCCTTGCAGTATTTTGCTCTTCGTTTAAAGCCAATTCTTCATCGGTTTTGGCAAATCGTTTTGGCGCCACATCACCAATGGTATCTTTTTTATCTAAAATGCCAAAAAGTTCCTGCCAATCATTATGCTGCGTGCGGCTGGGTGCAAAATTATTTTTACTGTTATCAAACGAACCTGAGTTTGGCTTATTTGAAGTATTTTCTTCAATAGGTTTATTGTAGGTAGTGGTGGCAATATTTGGCGTAAATCTAGATCCTAAATTTAAAAACGAATCATCGCTTGCAGGCACATAAGTAGGCACATGGTAATGTTCGCCAATTCCTTTTTTGCACACTGCACGTATAATTTGGTATAATGAGCGTTCGTCTTCAAACTTAATTTCGGTTTTTGTAGGATGCACATTTACATCAATCAATTTTGGGTCGATATCAATACAAACAATGTAAAACGGAAACTGCTCTTTGGTAATTAAATTATCGTAACAACTCATTACTGCATGGTTTAAATATGCATCTTTAATGTACCTATTGTTAACAAAAAAAAACTGTTCGCCACGTGTTTTCTTAGCAAACTCGGGCTTACCCAAATACACATGAATATTGGCAATAGTAGTTTCTTCGGCAGTAGTAAGTAAATGTTCGCCTAATTTATAATTAAAAACCTGCTCAATACGTTGTGCTAAATTACCTGCCCTAAGGTTAAACACCTCTTCATTAT
>JAGPCI010000286.1 GCA_018058165.1 Bacteroidia bacterium | reverse complement strand
GCAAAGCATAATTATGTGTTGGATTTTGCAATGTAGAAGTATTAGTAGCACCACTTGCAGGGTCGCCAAAGTTCCACTGCCAATTACTTAATGCGCCTGCATTGGGAACTGATGCATCTGTAAATTGAATATCTCTTGTTACGCAGGTTGGAGTGTTGGTGGTAAAGTTTCGGGTTGGTAATGGGTTTACAATAACGGTTGCAGCACCAGTTTGAACTTGTGAACAGCTTGTACTACCCCCATCTTGAATACTTATCAAATTATAAGTATACGTTCCAGCCATTCCAGTTGGTACTGTTAAAGTAACAGAATTTCCACTTACTGTTGTAACGGTTTGATTAACGCCGCCATTTATGTTATAAGTAAAAGTGTAAGGAGCAGCATTACCAGTTCCTGTAAAAGTTATTAAAGGAGAAGTTCCGTTCAAACAAACTTCTGTTGTTCCGGTAATATTTGCTGTTGGCAATTCAATAACAGTAACAGTTGCAGAACCTGATTGTGCTTGTCCACAAAGTGTTGTACTTGCATCACTAACATTAAGTAAGTTGTAGGTAAATGTTCCCGCTACGCTAGTCGGGACTGCTACAGTTACAGAATTACCACTCACAGTACTTACTGTTTGGTTAGGCCCTCCATTGATATTGTAAGTAAATGTGTAAGGAGCAACGGCGCCTCCAGCTGCAGTAAATGTAATGTTTGGAGCTGCTCCATTTTTACATATAGAGAAAGTTCCGGAAATAGTTGCGGTCGGTAATGGGTTTACCTGAATAGTAACAGACCCTGTTTGTGGCTGTGCACAAACAGCCAGACTTGCATCTGAAATACTTACAAGATTATAAACAAATGTACCTGGCGCATTTGTAGGTGCAGATACTGTTACGCTGTTGCCACTTACTGTCGTTACTGTTTGATTCGCACCACCATTTATGTTATACGTAAACGTATATGGCGCCATACCAATAGCTCCTGTAAATGTTACATTTGGCAAGGCGGCATTTAAGCAAACTTGTAAATCACCAGATATTGTTGCTGTTGGTAAAGGAGAAACAGTTACAATTTTGCTAACTGTATCTGCAATACAGCCAACGTCTGTAATGTATGAATATTTTACAGTGTAAGACCCAGGTGTAGGGTAAGGATGAGATGGATTATTAATTGTCGAATTTGTTGCATCACCAAAATCCCAGAATCTTGTACTTACAGGTCTTCCATTGGTATTAGAATTGTCTGTGAACTGAACAGGATTAGGAAAACAAACATTATTAAAATTGAAATCAGCCACTGGAGGCTCAAATACCTGAACATCAAAGTCTATTTCCTGAACACCACTACATCCATCTGGTGTGGGATTGTTGGCAATAACTTTTATGGGGTAAGTTCCAATTGTATTTATGATATAGGTACCAGGCAATTCGTATACATACAAAGTTTTCCCGGCTACAATTATAGTGGAAGTGGGTACAGGACTATTTAGTGTAACGTCAGCAATTCCCATCGCATTTAGCAAAGCACCAAACACCCACCTAATTTGAGTTGGTTGGTAAGGAAACGTCATTGAAAAAATAAATGGAGTACCTCTACAAGTGGCAGGAAAGTTAACTGTGCCGTATGGGTTTTGAACCGATATGTATTGAAATATATCTTTTATATTAGTACCAGCGTTGTACCCATATGACTCAGCATTGCCGTATCCATAAGCAATAGCATTAAACCCTGAATCAGATTGAATAATATGCTGTCCACCAACTATATTTTGAATAAGGTATGAATAATTAGGATCCTGCGGGTGAACAGTAAAAAGTGCCGGTGAAATAGGTGCTCCATCTAATCTAAAAGAAGTAAGGGCCGTGCCTGTATTAGGGATAATAACATTGAAATAATGTTGAAGTATATTAAAATTTGGAGTTGCATTCCATAGCACCTTACTTATATTCTGCTCTACTGAACTTAGATAAATTACTTCAGGATCCCCTGGTTGAGACCCATTTCCACAAGCCCCTTGTGATGTTAAATATTGAGCCACCATAATTGGTTTATCGGCTTCAATAAGTTTAGGTGTTGTAGAAGCAGGTATTTCGTAATAAAAATTATTTAGTAAAGGATATGGGATTGGTGCTCCGTTTAATGTAACAACGGTTGTTGGATCTGAGACGCAGACTCTATAAATATTGTTAGACTGATTTCCTCCTGTAGATGTTGTCAAGAATTTTTTTCCCCAAGCAGTTTGAGGAAAAGCCTGAACCATATAATTATCTGAGGAAGAGGATGAACCATTACAGGTAATGCTTATTCGACCGCTACCAGAAAAAACGGCTATTTTTTTACATGCACCGCTTCCTGATGCAATACTTCTAATTTTTGTACCAGTAAGGTCTACACCACGACCTAAGCTGTTAGTATATTCGCCTAATAAATTGTAAACTTGCCCCTGCGTTAGATTTATTGTAAATGGAATACCGGCAGCATGGTTTTGAGTATTTGCACTTGTAGTGATTTCGACAGTTGTGGTACCAGTGTCAGCTGCGATAACATAAACCCAACAATTAGAATTGTTCGAATTAGAGATATTGTCATAATTAACTGAGTAATACTCCTTACCTAAAGTATTAGTTGGAAACAATATCGAAGCTCCAGAAACACTGGAATTATAAATGTGTGCATAAGCCACAATTGGTTTGTCACTGGTTATATGTATGCCTTTATCTTCTGGCGCAATAGATTCTGTTCTTAATGTTACATTTTGAGGTCCAACTTTGGGAATAGGACTAGATGTAACTACTGTGTTTGCCGCAACAAAGTAATTTACCGTGTATCCAACTCCAGGAATTGCAACTGTAACGTTTGCGTTTTCTTCTGCTGCAAAATAAAGCACCATTTGCTGAGGCCCGTTTCCTGTTGCCCCCATAACCTGATGATAGCCATAAGCTACCCAAAAATCTTTTCCCTTATTGGAAAAATCTTGTGAATAGCTATTTAACTGGCTAAATAAAGCCACGAGTACTAGGGTACTAAAAATGTATAGTTTTCTCATTAAATCCAAAGTCCGGTGTAGTTAAAGAAAGAGGTAACGAATTTAGTAAAACTATCTGATTATCTAAAGATTTAGAAGCAGTTGGGGAAAAATTGGATTTGTAATTTTCTAGTGAAATCGTCCTACTAAAAGAAAGATATATCCGTTTTGGGCTACCAGATTAATAACCTTACTCCAGCTTTTTATAATCCTCAAGCCTGGATTCCATTATAAATACTCAGTTTATATAACAAAAAATAGCTACATAATTTTTTATTTCATTTTTATAATTAATAAATATTCACAACTAAATGATTTTCTATTAATTATAATTATTAGTATAATAAATTAGCAGGCATATGGGC
>JAGPCI010000285.1 GCA_018058165.1 Bacteroidia bacterium | reverse complement strand
AGATATCATCAATTGCTTTTTGATGACCATATAACTTTGTTAATTGTTGAACCTGAATAGACATGAAAATGATAAATTATGTTGGTATAAACATAGGTAACAAGGATACTAAAATTATTAATAGCAACACTGCATACATGCCAATGGTAATTACATTGTTTAATCGCATGATGATTTTTTTGGTACTCGACTCACACATTTCTTGATCTTCTTCTCCATACCATTTAAAAACTGCCATTAGCAACCCTGCCAAACCCTCTAAATGATTATTAAACGAAAAAGAGAACAATGCTTTAATCACAACTATTACGCATAGCAATAACCAAAAGTATAAATAATATGAAGCTAATAATTTAACTAACATAATTGTTGCTAAAGTGCTTTGCTAAAGCTATAAGTTTAAGCATAGAAGTTGGCAAAAGTAACTCATTTTGAAAGCACTAAGGTGCTAAAAAATAAATCAACTGCAAAAACTAGGTTAATCATTTAATGTATATTCATTTTTTAAGGCATAATATCCAAACAATGCCAATCCAATTGCAATAGGTGTAAATATAGAAATGATAATTATCCAAGGCATTGGCTGGTTAATATCTAAAGTTCCACCAGCTTTTATGTGTTCTATAGCTGCTTTAATTAAAAAGAAAATTGCAGCAATTGCAATAGTTATCCAAACTACACCTAAATATTTTTTTATAGTATTCATACAATTAATTTTGGGGTGATTCATGTATATAAGCATTGTTATTATCACTTACATCCTCATCTTTTTTATTGGTTAAGTATAATAAGCCAATTACAAAACAAACAGCTGCAACACCAATAGGATACCACAATCCACTTAAATAATTGCTACCCGGTGTTACTGTAATTAAGGTTGCAATAAAGGGTACCAATCCGCCAAAAACACCATTGCCTATATGGTAAGGTAAACTCATGCTTGTATATCTAATTTTTGTAGGAAATAGTTCAACCAAAAAAGCAGCTATTGGACCATATACCATGGTTACAAAAAATACCAATACAAAAACCAATCCTATTAATTTCCATTGATATTGACTATCTAAAACAATACTCTTTTTGGTATCTAATAGTTTCAAATTATCTCTATTCTTGGTTTCTTGTGTGTATTTATCTGTTTGTAATAATGTAGAGCCATCTTTATAACTAGCAGTAGTTGTTTTAATAATTAACGAATCGCTTATTTTATCTGGATTAAGTTTTTTTGTAATGGTAATAGTTGAGTTTATTTCTGGCTTACTAGTAACATCACTCATTTCATACATGGCAGTAAATATTGGACGATAACATAAAACAGCCAATAACATACCAGTTAGCATAATTGCTTTTCGTCCTATTTTATCGCTAAGCCAACCAAACACTACAAAGAAAGGTGTTGCCAATAGTAACGCAATGCCGATCCAAGTGTTGGTTTGTGTTGCTTCTAATCCACAAGTTTTTATTAAAAAAGTTTGAGCATAAAATTGACCTGTATACCAAACAACTCCTTGCCCCATAGTTGCTCCAAACAAAGCCAATAAAACCATTTTTAAATTAGCTCTATTTCCAAAGCTTTCTTTTAAAGGATTTTTACTGGTTTTCCCTTCTGTTTTTAGTTTAGCAAATAATGGACTTTCGTTCATTTTCATTCTAATAACAATAGACACTAAAACCAATACGATGCTTAATAGAAAAGGAATTCTCCAACCCCAATCGTTGAAAGCTTCTTTGCTCAAATTTTTTTGTACCGTAATGATTACAATTAGAGAAACAAATAAACCTAGTGTTGCTGTGGTTTGAATCCAGCTAGTATAAAATCCACGTTTATTTGCTGGTGCATGTTCTGCTACATAAGTTGCAGCTCCTCCATACTCACCTCCTAATGCCAACCCTTGTAAAAGGCGTAACAATAAAACTAAGTAAGGTGCAAAATGAAAATTTTGGTACGAGGGAATACAACCAATTAAAAAAGTTGATCCACCCATAATAACCAAGGTTAATAAAAATGTATGTTTTCTGCCAATTATATCTCCTAATCTACCAAAAAACAACGCTCCAAAAGGCCGTACAATAAACCCTGCTGCAAATGTTGCCAATGTTGCTAAAAACGCAGCAGTTGGATTTCCAGAAGGGAAAAATTTCTCTGAAATAATGGTGGCTAAACTTCCAAAAATGTAAAAATCGTACCACTCTATTAATGTACCAACAGAGGAGGCTCCAATAACTTTCCAAATACCTTTTTCAGACGACATAAGCGATTATGTAATTTAGTTTTAGTTAATTACTAATTATTCAACAACAATTATAAATAGCATAAATGAATAAAAAATAACCAAATAAATTTATGAATAGTACAAAGAGATAGCAGGCAAATATTTAAGGCATGAACATAGTATTTATAATTAAGTTAACAAAAACTAGCATCAACTTTTTTATGAATTCATTAAAATGTATTTCAATTAAAATTGATTATTTTTCATGTTTTTGTAAGAACAATAGTTTTAAACTACACATCATTACCTTAATTTTAAAGCCTGAACAAATTGATTGTTATGAACTACCCTTATCAAATTACTTCATTTGAGCAATACCAAGCCGAGTACAAAAAAAGCATAGAACAACCAGAAGATTTTTGGGGCAATATTGCTGAGCATTTTGTTTGGCAAAAAAAATGGAATACAGTACTTAACTGGAATTTTAAAGAACCTAAAATTGAATGGTTTGCTGGAGGCAAGTTAAACATAACAGAAAATTGTATTGATAGGCATTTAGAAACGATGGGCGATAAGCCTGCATTTATTTGGGAGCCCAATAATCCAGAAGATAGAGTAAGAACTGTTACGTATAATAGATTGCACAAACGTGTTTGTCAAGTTGCTCAAATGCTTACCAATAATGGTGTTAAAAAGGGCGATAGAGTTTGCATTTACATGGGCATGATTCCTGAACTAGCGTATGCAGTTTTAGGTTGTGCAAGAATTGGTGCAATTCATAGTGTAATTTTTGGTGGCTTTAGTGCACAAAGCATTGCAGATAGATTATATGATGCAGGTGCTGAGTTTATTATTACCTGTGATGGTGCTTTTAGAGGCGAAAAAGTAATCCCCTTAAAAAGCGTAATTGATGATGCGTTGATTGGCAATAGAACTATAAAAAAAGTAATTGTTTACACACGTACTCGTACGCCTGTATCTATGTTAAAAGGTAGAGATATTTGGTGGGAAGATGAAATGGAACATGCCGAAAATCAAGTAGAAAAAGATGGTAAAGTTTCTTTCCCTGCTGTTGAAATGGATGCAGAAGATCCGTTGTTTATTTTATATACCAGTGGAAGTACAGGTAAGCCAAAAGGAGTGGTGCACAGCACTGCAGGTTACATGGTTTGGACCAACTACAC
>JAGPCI010000056.1 GCA_018058165.1 Bacteroidia bacterium | reverse complement strand
TAGCTAAAGCATATACAGCAGCCAATTTCATTTCTTCGTTTATTTGAGTTGCCCTAACATCAAGCGCGCCTCTAAAAATATAAGGAAACCCTAATACATTATTTACTTGGTTAGGATAATCACTTCTACCTGTAGCCAAAATAATATCTTCGCGAGAAGCTACAGCATCATGGTAAGGTATTTCTGGATCGGGATTAGCCAAGGCAAACACAACAGGATTTTTAGCCATGCTGCGCACCATATCTTGCGAAACAACATTGCCTTTACTTAATCCCACAAACACATCTGCATCTTTCATTGCATCAGTAAGTGTAGTAAAGTTTTGTGCCGTTGCAAAAAACTGTTTGGTACTATCTAAATTTGGGTTGTCTGTGCGAATAACACCTTTGCTATCACACATAATTAGGTTTTCTTTTTTAACACCTAAGCTTAAAAATATTTTAGCACAACTCATTGCCGAAGCACCAGCGCCATTAAACACCACACGAACTTGGTCTATTTTTTTTTCGGCTATTTCAAGTGCATTTATTAAGCCTGCACCAGTAATAATTGCCGTACCGTGTTGGTCATCGTGCATTATAGGAATATTTAATTCTTCCTTTAAGCGTTGTTCAATTTCAAAACACTCTGGCGCTTTAATATCTTCTAAATTAATGCCACCAAAAGTTGGGCTAATTGCCTTAACTGTTCTAATAAATTCTTCCGTGTCTTTGGTGTTCACTTCAATATCAAACACATCAATATCGGCAAATATTTTAAACAAAACACCTTTGCCCTCCATTACTGGTTTTGATGCTTCAGGACCAATATCTCCTAATCCTAAAACAGCAGTACCATTACTAATTACAGCCACTAAGTTTCCTTTTGCAGTGTACTTATAAACGTCATCAATATTTTCGGCAATAGCCAAACAAGGTTCTGCCACACCAGGCGAATATGCTAAACTTAAATCGCGCTTACTGTTGGTTGGTTTAGTTGGTATAACTTCAATTTTACCCGGGCGACCTTTACTATGGTACTTTAATGCATCTTCTTTTAATGAACTCATACTATTATCCTTCTCTCTGTTTACTTTTTATTTGGGTGTTGTCTTACATCAAAAAATGTAAGAAGCTCTATCGAACCTGACTTTTTTCTTTACAATAAAAGATTATATTTGGTTACTAACGCCTCGTACATCTTTTTAGATTTGGAGTAACGAAAAGCTTGAGGGTTTATTGAAATGATACTAATAATTGCATTTGTTCTTTTAATAAACTCTTCTACCTCTTTATCGCTCCAATTTTGTTCGAGGTAATTTATAATTTGCTCGAAACGTTTTTCAGCTTTAGGTAACCATACTATTTTGTAAGCCATTTTTGGTATTTAGACATTACCTCTTGATGCGTTTTTCCTAAACCTAATTCAGACTCTTTTATTGCAGCATCTACATCACGTTTTACTTTATCTGGAAGTTCGTCCCAAAGGTCTACTTCTTGGTTAGCTTTTAACATTGCATGAATAAGCTTTAACACTCTCGTATCGGCTTTTTCAATTTCTGTTAAAACTTGTTTTTTTAAGTTTGCGTATGTCATCACATCAAAAGTACTAAAAATTAGGACTAATCGCCATCTCAGCGTAATAATCCAAAATATAGTTTACAGCATCATCTGCCGTATCAACTAGTTTAAATAAAAACAAGTCATCGGGGTTTATGTTGTGCTCTTTTTCTAGCATTACTTTTTTTATCCAATCAATTAAACCAGCCCAATATTCGGTACCAACAAGCACCACAGGGAATCGAGCAACTTTATGGGTTTGAATTAGTGTTAATGCTTCAAACAATTCATCTAAAGTACCAAATCCACCTGGCATGGCAATAAACCCTTGTGCATATTTCATAAACATTACTTTACGTACAAAAAAGTAATCAAAGTTGATCATTTTATCACGGTCAACATATCTGTTTACAAACTGCTCAAAAGGTAACTCAATGCCTAAACCAACAGATTTTCCATTGTTTTCGAAAGCACCTTTATTACCCGCCTCCATAATACCTGGGCCACCTCCAGTAATTACACCAAAACCCGCATGAACAAGTTTTTTAGCAATTTCTTCGGCCAAAATATAGTAAGGATTATCGGCCTTTGTACGTGCAGAACCAAATACTGAAACACAAGGACCAATGCGGCTCATTTTTTCAAATCCTTCAACAAACTCGGCCATTATTTTAAATGTTGCCCAACTATCAGAAGTTTTTATTTCTGGCCAATTTTTTTTCTCAAACGCTTTTTTAATTCTCTCTTCGTCTGTCATATTTATATCTATTTAAAAAACACAAATAGGGGCGCACAAGTGCGCCCCTAATACAAGTATACAGTAAAATTTTGTTATCCTAAAAGTTGTTTTAGTAATGCAGAAATTATTTTGCCATCGGCTTTACCTGCTAACGATTTCATGGCCAAAGGCATAACTTTTGCAAAATCGCCAGGGCCGCTTGCTCCTGCTTGGGTTATTAAATCTTGAAGGATGCCTTTTATTTCATCCTCACTCATTTGTTTAGGCAAATATTTTTCGATAACGGTAAGTTCTTCTTGCTCGGTTTTTGCCAACTCATCCCTACCATTACTTATAAATATATCCATACTTTCTTTGCGTTGCTTGGCAAGTTTCTGAAATATTTTTATCGCAGCATCATCTTCAATCGTGTCTTTTGCACCTTCGGCTGTTGCAGCAATCATTAAAGCGGCTTTTAATGCACGTAAAGTACGCAAGGCTGCTTCATCTTTTGCCTTCATGGCAGTTATTATATCTGTATTTATTTGTTGTTGTAAGCTCATGTTAATTGTTTTAAAAACTATTTTCTTTTGGGAAGAAATTTAGCTGTTTTATTTAAGAAAAAAGTAAAGGTATCACTCCGTAATCCAATGCGTAAAGTTTCTAATGGGATAACATCATTTGGTGCAATATTTCCTAAGTTTACATTGGCATCAACCAAGTTAATAAAATAGGTTTGTTGCGCTTTTTGAGGTGCTTCCCAAATTATTTTTTCGCCATCAATTTTTGTTAAAATTTCTTGAACCAAACCTTCTCTAACTTCACCACTGCTTCTATAAACGCCAACATTTCCTGCTTCACGAGATTCGGCAATTACTTTCCAAGAACCTGCATTTAATTCTGCCTTCATTAATTCAATCCATTGGTAAGGTGGAATAATTTTTTCTACATCCTTGCTACCCACTTCACTTAAAACAGTAGCATGTTTACTAAGCTTAGATATATAATCTAGCTTAATATCATGTGGCATTTCAATACTACCATCCGAAACCTCTACATGGTCTATTTTAAATTTTTCAATAGCACGTAAAAAATCATCGTATTGGTTGCGCACTATAAATGCTTCAAACAGGGTTCCACCAAAATAAACTTTGATACCCGACTCCTTATATAATTTAATTTTTTCGGCCAAATTAGGAGCTACCATACTAGTACCAAAACCCAATTTTACCAAATCTACATACTCTTCGTTGGCTTCTAAAAAATGTGCGGTTTCTGTAAGGCTAAGTCCTTTATCCATAACCATGGTTAAACCATTGTTACGCGGTTTTGCAGTTCTATCTGGTAACTGCTTAAGTTTAAAGTTTCTCATTTTTGTGTTTGTACAATGCTATTAAATCTGTAATTTCTGTAGCCTCTTGCAACTGTGGTAAAACCTCAAAAAGCAAAAAGTGGTCATCAAAATTAATACTTAATGCGGTTTCTAGGTGTACTAAAGCCTGCCTGATTTTAGTCATAGCATATAAATAAGCGGCCATGCGGTAATGTAGTTGTTGATTATCAGGACTTAGCTTTAATGCATTTTCTACAATATCGATAGCTTCGTCTCTTTTATTTTCTACAAATAGTACATACGACCAGTCTAACCACGCTTCTATCATCATAGGATCAAGCAAAATAATGTCTTGATAACATGCAATAGCCTCTTCAATATGGTTCATTTTATATTCTGTTTCGGCCAGCACTAATAAATATTCAGTATTATCGGGCTCAAGCACAGTGGCGCGTTTCATAAACTGTAGGGCATCTTTAAGCTTTTCTTCTTTTTCGTAAGTTAAACCAATACCAAACCAAGCTTCTGCAATATTTGGGTTGATTTTAGTGGCTTTTTTATAGAACACCCGAGCTTCGATATTAAAGTTTAGGCGCTCTAAACAACCAGCTAAATTGCAATAAGTAACAGACTCAGGGCCATCGCGCTCTAAAGTAATTTTATATTCCTCAATGGCATCCTCATATCTATCCAACTCTACCAATGCATTAGCCTTATTAAACCTAGCTGCTGTATAATCATCATCAATAGCTAAGCAATACTCAAAAGCATCAATAGATTTTTCGAAATCACCCATCTTGGTATAAACAACACCTAATGCATACCAAGCGCTTGTGCTGTATGGGTCGATATCAATTAGTTTATTAATAAAATCTATACTTTTATGGTATTGTCCTAATAAATCGTAAATGTTAGCAGCTTCGTGATAGGCTTGTTCTAAATTAGGATTTTCGTTAGCAATAAGTTCAAAATAGGCTGCCGCTTTTTGAAGCATTCCGCATTCTTCGTAGGCATATGCAATTTCAAAAAGCACATCTACTTTATCATCACAATGTAATAAAGCTTTTTCAAAACTAGCTTCCGCCTCAGGTATACTTTTAAGATTTAAATAAATTTCGCCTTTAATTAGGGCAATATCGGGGTTAAAGGGCTCATAAAGTTCTGCTTCTTCAGCAATTTTAAGTGCTTCATCAAATTTAGAAAGTGCCAAAAAAACGGTTGCCTTTTGCACCATAAACGTAATGTTATTGGGATACAGTTCTTCGCCAAAGTACAACACCTCTAGTGCTTTTTTTAGCTTTTCTTTTTGTATGTAATAATCACAAATACCCTCAATTGCTTCGGCCTCAAAAAACTCGTTAGTTTTATTCCTAAGCATTTTTTCGTATCGCTGTACATTTGATTGTACCTCTTCGTCTAAAAAATCGTCAGCATCCATATTGATAAAGCTTAACTTTAACAAATATAACACCAAAAAATATTGATAGCTGTATTTGTTAAAATATTATTCACAAAAAACTGTGTGTTAAAATATGCAAATAATTACGTTATGCCAATTTAAGTAGCTTTATTTGAAAATAAATAGTTAAAAAATAATTTTATGAAAAAACAAGTTACAGTATTTATGTTGCTCTTAACAGGATTTTTTGCAACAGCGCAAACACCTGCCGATTCGACCTTAAAAGATATTGGCGTGGCAGTAACACCTTCGCATTTAAATTTTAATTTAAAACCAGGAGAAACAAAAACATACGAAGTAAAAGTAACTAACGAAACACTGATTAACCGATCTTTTAATGTTTCGTTAAGTGATTACGATGCTGATAAGGCAGGTACAACCACATTTTTAAAGCCAGGTACATCTATAAACGGATTATCGCAGTGGATAAATGTTTCACCTAGTTTTTTTGAGCTAAAACCTGGTGCAATTCAAAAAATAACCATAACCTTAAGTATACCGGATAGTATTACGGCAGCACGTGCAGCTTGGGGTTTGTTATGGATTGAAGAACAAAAAGAACGTCAATCGCTTGATAAAAACGGTAATGATAAATCTATATCATTAGGTGTAATTCCTACATTTGCCTTTGGTGTTTATTTGTATCAAAACCCACCAAATGTTGCTAATAACAAGGTTTCAATTGAAAACTTTAACTACCAAGCCTTTGGTGGTGGGCAGCCCAAAATAGACATGATGTTGAAAAATGTTGGGGATGGAATATCAACTTGTACTGCATATATAGAACTTACCAATACAAAAACAGGTAAACAACAACGATTAACAGTTAAACGATTTGTGATATTACCAGGCTACACGCGCAATTACATGTTTTCGTTACCAGATAAACTTGAAAAAGGAACATACTCTGCAGTAGGTGTTTTAGACTATGGAAGTAAAGAGGATGTTGAAGCCGCAGAATTGAGCTTTGAAATAAAATAAACGGCACAAAAAGAGTATAAACAACCTATTTTAAAAATAAACAACGAATTTATGAAAAAATAATGCGCCTGACAATCAGCAACTTGCAACTTATATAGAAAAAACAGCTGCTCATTTCTTTTTTAATTGAATTAAATGCCAATACTTTGCTTCACACTTTTAACTAAAAAACTAAATAGTATGAAAAAAATTAAAGTATTAGCATTTGCTGTAGCAGCATTGTTAACATCAACAGGAGCTTTTGCTCAGTTGCAAGATGAAAAAGATGTAACCATTACAATGGACTTACAACCAATTTTACAATTAAACATGTCGACACCAAATCAAGTTGATTTTACCTTCGACAACATTAGTGAGTATTATGGTGGTATAACTAAATATGGTGCAACCATATTAAAAGTAAGTTCAACAGTAAATTGGGATCTTTATGCTATCGGTCGCTCAAACGGAAACGTTGCAGCTGGATTTTGGGACCAACAAATTAAATACGGTACAGGCGGAACAGGTGCTACCAACCGTTTACCAATAAGTTTATTAGAGTTACACCAGAACCAAGCAAACAACAATGCTGCTGCTGCAACAGGAACTTATGCTGATTATAGCGCATTTTTTCCACCAATTGCTAGCCCATCTGGTTCAAATAGTTTATATGCAGATCCTGCAAATACAGGAACACCTCCAAGTGCAGCACACAAATATATAGCTGGACACAAAGGTACAACTGGTGTAGCTGATGATGCAGTAGCAGGTGGAAGTTATTTAACCGCTGCTTCGGGTGCTTTAACTAGCGATTATTACTATAGCATTGATTACCGTATCGTACCAGGATTGCCAGCTATTTTCCCAATGGCATATAGCGCTGATGGTGCAACTGCAGAAGACTTAGTTACAACAAATGGTGCAGGTTCTTACGCACAACCAGGCGTATATACCATGTATGTACAATATATTTTATTGGAAGATCAATAACCAATAATAACTTTAAATGAGGGAAACCATAACTACACGTTTCCCTCATTTATTTTTACAACCCAACCCATAAAATTTAACAAAGTGAAACAGGTAATTTTAGTTTTAGGACTGCTTTTTTGCCTAAATCAACTTCAAGCACAAATATGCGATGAGGTAAGGTTATCTGTGAACTCCAACCCCAACATTGACTTTAGTTTTGATACATTTGGCGAATACCTAGGAGGCATAACCCAAAATGGTTCAACAAAACTAAAAGTAGCTGTAAGCAACAGCCTAAACAACAACCCAGCATGTCGCTGGAGTTTGGTAATTTATGTAGAAAACGCATCAGTAGCAACACCACCAACAGAGTGGGAGCAATTACAATCTAGCTCAACAAGCGGTGCTACACCAAAAATAGAAATGCTACAATTACGAATAAGAAATAATTGTAACACTTCGCAAACCGGAAATCAGTTTTTTAATGTACCAGCCACAACAGGAACACCAATAATTGTAATATCAAATAATGGCATTACAACACCTGCCGGCTCATGCACCACAAATGTAAACGGCCCAGGAAATGCCACAGCTAATTACAACGAATTTAACTTTGATGTAGATTATAGAATTTTACCAACCGCTGGCGTTAGAAGCGGAATTTTTCAATTAAAAGTTAAGTATTTATTAACTGAATTTTTATAACAATTACATTGCACAACTTCAAAAAACATACAATTTTATTGCTTTTAATTTGCATAGCTTATATAGCTAATGCGCAGCAATTTATTGTGGCTTTTGATAAAAGTGAAACTCCTATAGTACAAGGAGAGCTTTTAACCAATGTAATAAAAATAGTTAACCCCACTAATACTAGCAAAGACGTAAAAATTAACATTGATTACCCAGCGGAATGGAAACAGATTGGCTCCTTAAAGCAAGTATATACAATTGCTTCGGGTGATTCTGTTTTTGTACCACTAAGGTTAATGCCAACAAAAGCAATTGGTGGCAATAACAGGTTTATGATTAATGTAAATGTATTAGATATTAACGACAAATACCTTGGCGAGGCCACAATTTGGGCTTACACCAAAAAACAAACTAGCTGGGTTGTAAACAGCAACAATGGCAATGTGCTTTATTTTAAAAATGGCGAGAACAAAACCAAGTTTAATATTAATATTTTAAATACAGGTGCCGAAAAACAGCGCATTACAATGACGCTAAACAACCTAAGCATGTTTTCGAATGTATATGACAGTTTAGGCGTAGCAAAAACAGTTAAACCCATTCAACTTAATTTAGAAAGCAGAGAAGATACTACGCTTGCCTTTGAATATAGACATGAATCGGCTGAAAGAAATAACCAACGTATTGATATAGAAAGCCACAAACCATCAACCAACAACGAGAGTAAAACATTTAGTTTGTTTGTAAATACAGAAGAACCCAACCTAGGTGAAGAAGGTGCTTATCGTGCAAACCAACGTATCATTTTTAAAAAATTATCTGATGAGGTAGTTTCAAACCCAAACGTATTTACAAGCCTGCCTCTTATAGTTGATTACAATGTGAGTAATTTATTAGATAATGTATCCTTCTCAACATTAAACATTAGGGGGAATGCGCAAGTAAATAATAGCGCACAAATAATGTATAATTTTCAGGCAGGAGCTACATCAAATAACTATGCTGATGCACTGCAGAATAGTAATTATTACTTTGGTTATTTTCATAACAAAGGAAACTTACAACTGGGTTATGTTAACGGTGGATTAATGGGATTACAAAGTTTTGGAAGAGGCGTTAAAGCAGGCTACCAAGTACACAAACGCGTTTTGGTAAATGCCTTTTATACCACCAACAACGATAGATTTGGCAAAACATTTTTAACAGCCAAAGGTGCAAGTGCGCACATAAAATATTACAAACAAAATAAATTAATATTAGAGTACGGGGAGTCTGACAATAAAAACACCAATGTATTTACACGTGTTTTAAATACAAGAACAAGCCTAAACTTTTTACGTACACAAACCATAAATTTTGCGCTATCAAACAGCTGGAACGAAATTGGTTTAACTAACAAAAATACATTTGGCCAATTTTATATGGTAAATTATGCTGGTAACTTTTTTAAAAACAAACTGAGTATAAACCATGGCTTAGGAAACAGCAATAGCAACTACTCCAACACCGGAATATCTCGCTTGTTTTACAACCACCGCTCTCGCTACATGTTTTCAGATAGATATAGCTTAACGTTGGTAAATAGTTACAGTAAAACGGCATCAACATTGTATTTTAATGGCAACCTTACATCATTAATCAACCAACTTTCTTTAACAAGGGCTTTTAAATTTCAAAGTATACAGTTTGCCGCCTTTTATAATACATTTCAATTTACTGCATCACAAAATTTAGTAAGAGGTGTTAGTTTAAACCACAGCACATTTAATCCAAAAGAATACACTCGGTTTTCGGCAAATATTGAGGCAGGCATAAACACACCAAAAGATACATCAACCAATGTAAAAAGCCTACCATTTTTAATGTTTAACAGTTTATTATTTTATAAAACATTAACCGTAAATGCACGCTATATTATGGGGGCATACGGAACTACACCTGTAGTAAATACAAATGCTGGGGCTGGATCTCAACAAATATTATCTACTTCTATCCAACATCAATATTTATTTAAAAACACCAAGTTTATGCTACAAACTGGCCTAAACTATTACTACAATAATTTATTTAAACAACACTCTATTAACTTGTTTCCAGAAATATATTATTACACTGCATCTGGTTGGAGGTTTAGAGGAAGTTTAAACTACAATGTAATATCAGGACAAGCGCTAAAAAATGTTTACAATAATAATTTTGCATCAGATGAAGTGCCTAGGGTTACAACTCAAGGTGTATTTATAAGTGCTGGAGTGCGCAAACAGTTTAACGTACCAATACCAAGCAGAAAAAACAAGTACACGGATGCTGAGTTTATAGTATTTTTTGATGTAAACGGTAATGGCGTAAAAGACAGAAACGAAAGGGCATTTGAAAACGTTGTAATTAGGTTTGGCGAAGACGAAGTGATTACCAATGAAGATGGCACTGCAAGAATTACAAATGCACATGCTGGCCTAAATAAAATAGTAATTATGCCATTAGAAGAAGTTACTGCTTGGTTTGCAAACGTTAACGATTCGATGCTTTTGTTAAAAAACAAACCAATTTACATTCCTTTTGTAAAGGGTGTTAAAATTAAGGGTAAAGTTAGTATTAGAAGAGAAAAAATTGCGGTAGATGCATTAGAGCCCTTTGATTTATCTTTGATAAAAATAACAGCCAAAGGTATAAAAAATTATAGCTCGTTAACACAAAACGATGGTAGTTTTGAGTTTTATTTACCCTTTGGAACCTACGAGTTAAACTTTGATGAGCAAGTTTTGGGCGATAAGTTTAAATTAACCCGAAATAACTTAAAACTTGATGTTACAAAAGATACAGATGGGTTGGTTGTTTCGTTTTTAGTAATTGAAAAAACCCGTAAAATCATTAAAAAAGTATTTACATCACCTGATACTACCGTTCCAAAAAACAACAAATAAATTAACGTAAAAAAACGTTAATTGCAAGTATGTTTAAATACGTTGTAACAACCCTAATTATACTTATAAATACCGTTGTTTTTTCACAAACAATACAACTAAATCAGGCAAATTGGCAACAACGCGTTGATTACAATATACAGGTAACCTTGCGCGACTCGCAAAATATGTTAAGTGGCTTTGAAACAATTACCTACCACAACAATTCGCCAAATGTACTAACCGAAATTTACATCCACCTGTGGCCTAATGCTTATTTAAATAACCAAACACCATTTGCAAAACAACAGGTAGAAAACGGCAAAACAGACTTTTACTTTGCCCCTGATAGTTTAAGGGGAAAATTAGATTCGATTAACTTTAAGGTAAACGGCAAAAGTGTTAAAACCGAATTTGTAACAGGATATGAAATTATAAAACTACTTTTAGATTCGGGTGTTAAGCCCAACACGAGTATTAAAATAACTACTCCATTTAGGGTAAAATTGCCTAGGGTATTTTCGAGATTGGGCGAAGAAAATTTTTTGTATTGCTTAACCCAATGGTATCCAAAACCAGCTGTATATGATGTAAACGGCTGGAATCCGATGCCCTATTTAGACCAAGGAGAATTTTACAGCGAATTTGGCAAATTTGTAGTTGATATTACAACCCCAAAAAATTATGTGGTAACTGCAACAGGGCAAATACAACAACAAGAAGAAACGCTCTGGTGGCAGAAACGTACCGATGGCAACTTAATTCCACATCCATCAAAAAACAAAACTAAAACCTTGCAATTTGTGCAAGATTCTGTGCATGACTTTGCTTGGTTTGCTAGTGCTAAATTTAAAGTGAGTAAGGCCGAGACAATTTTAAAAAGTGGTAGAAAAATCGACACTTGGCTGTTTAGTGAAAAAGACGACAATAAGGTACGTGCAAAAGGAGTAGACTACATTAACGAAGCAATACAGTTTTATTCTGACAATTTAGGAGAATATCCTTACCAACAAGCAACCGCAGTAATAACTGAACTTAAAGCCGGTGGTGGCATGGAGTATCCAACAATAACAAATGTAACTGAAGTAAATAAACAAATAATTGTGCATGAGGTTGGCCATAATTGGTTTTATGGCATTTTGGCCTCTAACGAAAGAGAATATCCTTGGATGGATGAAAGCTTGAATAGCTACTATGAGTCGCGAAATGATTACCAAGCAAAACCTGTTTTGTACAAAAATTTATTTGCAAAAAAACCTAACACTAGTAGGTTTAATATTGGCAGCAATAGTTTTGCAAGTTCATCATTTGGGTTATTGCAATTACAATATCTTTTAAGTGCCCGTAACAATGCCGACCAGCTTATCACACTACCATCTAAAGCATATACAGGACTAAAC
>JAGPCI010000284.1 GCA_018058165.1 Bacteroidia bacterium | reverse complement strand
TAATGGTATCTGTTAAAGCTATTGGGAAGTTAAATGCACCAGAACCGTTTCCAAAAACCAACACATTGTTTGTTCCTCCTATTTTAAAACTTCCACCTAAGGTAGTATTATTATTTACAACATAATACTTGCAATTACTAGAGTCGAAACTTAAAGGCGCAGCTCCTGTACCATCTGGGTTTGTACCCCAAGTACTTAATTGGTTTATTGAACCTGTGGCTTTTGTATAATACCCTTTATAGTCAACTGCATTATATAATGATAAAATCTCCTGGGTAGTAAGTATTCTATTCCAAATACCAACATCATCAATTTTTCCTTGAAAGGCTCTATTTCCAAAACCATCAGGTGCTACATCAAATCCTTTACCAATGTAAAATGGCATACTACCTACAATCGCGCCTTGTGGTAAATTTACTTGTGAGAACAATACCCCATTAACATACATGGTTAATGCTCCGTTATTGTTATTAAAAACTACATGAGTCCAACTTGTGTTGTTAAAAGTAGTAAATGGTGTATAAAAAGGAATGGCAGAAACATTTGGCTCTCTATTTAAACCACCAAACATAATTCCACTTTCGATACCTAAATATAAACCAGCACCATTGGTTGATCTTCTTTTTTGCCAAACATTTTGACCAGTAAAGAAACCACTTGTTTGAATCCAGCAAGCCACAGACGAGTTAGTTGCTCCATTTAAAATTGAAGTCCCTAAATTGATATAATCATCAATCCCATCAAACTGATACGCGCTATTTGCGTTTCCAAACCTATCAGTTGTTAAAATTGAACCTGATACGGTACCATTAAATGATGCTGAATGCGCATTGTTTGCATTTCCATCAAACCCATACCAACCTTGTAAACCACTTAATGGTACAGAAGCTGGTGCAGCGGCAAATAAAATATTTGAAAATAATACGAATAATATAAAAGTAATTTGTTTAAACATATCTAGATAAATTAAGGTCAATAATAATTTGCATTGCAATAATATCATTTTAGAACGTAAATAAAAAATATAAAAGCGTAGCAACCCTATCATTCTCAGTAACAAAATCTATTAATAAACTCATAAAGGCTGCACTAATTATTTAACTCGAACTAAATTTAGCAGAATACTTCCTGTATTGATTACAAAATTTATAATTTTGCTACAGATGTTTAACATATTACAACTTCCTTTTTATTTACTAAATAAATTAATTCCTAAAGTTAATTTATATGTTAGCGTGAGTAGAAAAACGTATTTTAAAAAAAACGTATTTAATACCAACTACAAAAAGCATGTATTGGTATCATACCTGAGCAACCCATTTAACTCTGGTACTCAAAACAAACATACCAACCATATTGAATGTAAGCTTGCGTGTGAAGTATTAAATGAGTTAAACTATAACGTTGATGTAATAGATTATGACCATCCAAGTCCAATTTTATTTAAAAAGTATGATTTAATTTATGGATTTGGCAATCAATTTGAACAGTCGTTTTACGACCAAGATTTTAAAGGAAAAAGAATTATGTATAGCCCAGGTTGTAACACAGTATACTCCAATTTGGTTTCTTGTGTTAGATTAAAAGAGTATACAAAAATTGGCGGACAATTAAATCCGCATTTAGTGCGCACCACCAATGATGCTTGGCCGCTTCAAAAATACCTATCAGATGCAATTATTTGCCAAGGAAATGATTTTGTATTGAATACGTATAAAAGCATGGACGAGCATACAAATTACTATCAGATAAATTGTTTCCCGTTAAGTAGCACTCAACCTAAAAACACGTTACAAAAAGACTTTAAGTTGGCTAAATACAATTTACTATGGTTTGGTAGCCAAGGCAGCGTGCACAAAGGCCTTGATATTGCGCTTGAGATAATTGAAAAAAATCCTAAACTCAAATTATACATACGTGGACTAAACACAAACCACGAACAAGAAATAATAACGCGATACCAACACTTAATAAACAACAAACAAGTAAATATAGCGCAATATGTTGATGTAAATTCAGCCGAATTTACATCCTTAATGCAAACTTGTGGTGGAGTGATTTTTCCAAGTGCAAGCGAAGGTGGTGCTGCTGCGTTATTAACCGTTATGACCCATGGAGGGCTTGTTCCAATTATTACTAAAGCATGTGGGTTAGATATTGACCATCTTGGATTTATAGCAGAAGAATGCACTTTATATTCGGTAGAAGAGCAGTTAAACAAATACCTTAATACATCAGATGATGATTTATTAAAATTATCTCAAACCATAAAAGAAGAGATAAACAAAACATATAATACGGTAAATTACAAAAACAATATTAGACAGTTATTTACTAAAATACTTAGCTAAAACGCCACTTTAAATACCGCCACGTTTTCACCACTTTTTGAACTAAATTATTCTTAGGTTTTAAAGCTTGTTCGTAAAAATAAATATCAGCTTCCTTGTCTAATTTCACCTTAGTAGCATAAGTTATTTCTTTTAACGTACCCACTTGTTGGTTTACTGTCCACGATGAATCATCAGAACTGCCGTGTGCAGAGTTATCTGTGTTTCCTATATTAGTAATTAGGTTTACATTGGGTACTAAACTCACTCCTCTTTGTTTTAAAATGGTTAGCCCCCATTGGTAATCCCAGGTATTAAACACCTGCTTTTTACTAAACATAAATATATGTTTCCAATAACGTTTTAAACCTTCGTGTGGGGTGTAATAATTTAAGTTAAGCAAAGTATCATTCTCAATATTATTTAATTCATAGTTATAGTGCTTCCAAGCCCTGCGCCAAGTAGCCCAACCCCAAATAAAACTATTCATCGAAAAATAATAAGAAGCCGGTCCTCTTTTTATTCCCTGCTGAAAATTAGACCCACAAATTTGCATCACCTGCTCATCGTTTTTGTAATAGTTGAGCATTGTTTTACAAAAGCTAAAAAAATCTGGTGCTGGCAAACAATCATCTTCTAAAATTATTCCCATTTCTTCTTGCTCAAAAAACCAAGTAATAGCATTACTCACAGCAGGACCACAGCCTAGGTTCTGTTCTCTGTACAAGGTTTTTAATTCGCAAGGCCAATCTATTTGCTTAAAAATTGCACGGGTTTTATTACTTAATTCTTCATCGGCTGATTTGTGCGCTCTTGCACCATCTGCTGCAACATATAAACGTGATGGTTGGGCCGCTTTAACCGCATCAAACACGCGTTGTGTTTCGGCTGGCCGGTTAAACACCAACATCAAAACAGGTATATCAAAAGTATCGTTCATGCATTAATTAGTAATGGGGCAATAATACACAAAGCCGCTTAATTGCTAAAATATATCTGTAAGCTTATCGTTTGTGTTGTACTTATTATTATTTTGCAAGCCGTGCAAATTCCTTTTTTCAATAAAATCAAATCGCCACACATTAAAAAGTATGCAGCTAACACTGG
>JAGPCI010000283.1 GCA_018058165.1 Bacteroidia bacterium | reverse complement strand
GCTTAGATACCCTTTATAAGTCGGCTTAGAAAAATATGCCATAGTAATACCCAATACACCAACAAGAAAAGCACCTAAAAAAATAAATTTAAACTTCGCACGAAAAAATGCGAATAACTCTTGCACGAGTTTAATAATATCCGCAATAGAGATATATTTATTCACAGGGTCATTATTCATTTATATTTCTTTTACTTTAACAATGATATTACAATTACAGCCAATGTAGTTAAACTTGCTGTCATACTCACCACTTCTACAGCCGATAGTTTTTTACGTTCTTCTCTTGCAGGTATTATAATTTCTGAACCAGCTAATATTTTTGGATGGTATTTAAAAATTATAAAGTTCCGAGTGGCTTTTGCTGATCCATTTGCATAAACCACATAACTACGCTTGCGTAGTGCGCGCTGTGTATAACCGCCAGAACCTCTCACGTAGCTATTAAATGTTTTCATTTTTTTATACGGTATACGCACTGGATACAATATTTCTCCACTAATTTTTACCGTTTGTTTTTCGTTAGGCACACTAATTAAATCTCCTTCCTCCAAAAGTAAATCGTATTTACTACCTGGATTTTTTAAAATTTTAGGTAAGTTTATACCAACAATTGATGTTAAATTTCCTACTTCGTTATCAATTATGGCTTGTATTCTTAACGAGTCTTTTGTTTGTTTTTTTAATGCATCAATTTTTTGTGTCCTTATAACGTTCTCAGCTTCAGTTAGCCTTTTGGTACGAATTAAAACAGCACCTTGGGTAAAAGCAAAACTAGATAATCCACCACTACGTTTAACCAAATCAGATATACGTTCTGTTTTGCTTGCTATAGTATATTGACCTGGATAATTTACTTCTCCTTCAATTACTACATTACGCTGTTTGGTATATCCAGGAACCGAATAAACAGTAATAATATCATACGGCATTAAAAACACTTCCTTATCTGTTTTTAAGTTTTCATCCACTTCGTAAGTAATTATTTTTGCAGCATCTGGCGTAACGGTTGTTCCATCAGTTTTAAACCTGCGGGCTATTTCAATTTTTTTACGTGATGCGTTTTCTTTTAATCCACCAGAAGCAATAATGATATCTTCAACCCTAGCATTTTCGGCAAATGGATATTTACCCGGCCTTAAAATTTCGCCCAAAATCGTAATTACGTATTCTTCGCGCAATGCTAATTTAGAGTTTATCTCTACAATGTCTTCTCGGTTAAGTTTAATATCTTTATTACCCGCAATAACTTCCTTTACATCAAAACTTATTACCTCCGATGTGTTATCATCTTTTAATCGATAAATAATTGCACGCGAGGTAAAGGCATCTTCCTTTAATCCGTCTGCCTTTTTAATTAATTTCGATAAAGTTAAACCATTCTCTAAAGCATATTGGCCAGGGCGAAAAACAGCCCCCCTAATTTCTACCCTATTTTCAAACCTGTTCAATATTTTTCCTATTTCAAATACATCACCAGATTTTGGCACAAACATTCCAAACATTTCGTTTGGCACATCAGCTACGCTTTTTTCTTTGCTGGTATTTCTTATAACCTTTATTTTATCAGTATATGCTTCATCAGTAAAACCACCCGCAAAACCAATAATGTCTTTTAGTGTTTCATTTTTAGCAACCTCGTAGTATCCTTGGCGCTTTACTTCTCCAGAAAGTTCTATCCTATTATCGTATGCACCTATTTTTAAAATATCTTGGTCCATTAAACGCATATTACCTTTAACATCGCCTTTAACTAAAAATTCGTACACATCAATTGTGGCAATTGTTTTTCCATTACGAATTAATTTAATGTTACGGAACGAACCATTTTTATTTGGTCCACCACTTGCATAAAGTGCATTAAATGCGGTAGCTAATGAAGGCAATGTATATGACCCAGGCATATTTACTTCGCCAAGTATATTTATCTTTATGCTTCTAATATTACCAAGCGTTATTGATACAGTTGTATTTCCGTTTGATATACCTGAATAAATAGAAGTTAATTGAGAGGTGATTTTTTTACGTGCTTGTTCAATTGTTAATCCCGAAACCTGCACTGGCCCCAATAAAGGAATACGAATACTACCCTCTGGACTAACTTTTAATTTGTAAGTAGCTTCGCTGTAACCATAAATATCTAGTATCAATTCATCGTCTGGCCCTAATTGATAATTAGTTGGTGTGGCGATTTTTAAATTTGGTTCGAATGTTAAATTTTTGTTGTTAAACAACTCGGCACCAAAAACGCTTTTTTCTAAAACGGTAAAAAGTTTGTTTGTTTTATCGGCATTATTACCTACCACATCATTAAGATTTCTATCAAAATCTGATTGTTGATTAGGTGTATTGCTACCTGCATTAGATTCGATTTTTGAAATGCGCTGTACCAATTTTTGAGCTTCGGCAGCAGGCATTTTGCGTTGTATTGCAATTTGTTCTACTTGATTAGTGCTATACCCAGCCGTTTTAAACTCTGCTATAAACTGTTTTATTTGGTCATCTGTTAGTTCATCAACCTTTACTTCTGCTATATTTTGCATCGAGAAGTTTTTTTGCTGTGCGGTACTACTAAACCAAACAACTGACAAACACAAAAATACAACTAGCCTTACTGTTACTTTATTCATATATAATTATGCAATACGGGCAAAAATAATATTTAATAAACGCTAAACAAGCAATTTAGCGTATAGCACAATTATTACACTGAACCATATTTAAATAATGATAGTCTAAGTGAAATGAGTATTATTGTAAAATTAACACATTAAATTTTAAAAGTGATAAAAAATATATACGTACTGGCTGCAATATGCCTATTAACAGTTGCTTCTGCATTGGCTCAAACAGGTGAAGTTAGGGGATTTATTTACGACAAAAAAACAGGCGAACCTTTAATTTTTACTACCGTTTATATTCCAGAATTACAAATTGGTAAAACTACCGACATTAATGGTTTTTATGCCTTATCAAAAATAAAACCAGGCAATTACACCCTTAGATGTGTGGCATTAGGATACGACAGTGCTACCGTTAAAATTACGATTACTGCAAATAAAATAACCAACCAAAACCTTTATGCTAAACAATTATCTGTTATGATGGAGGAAGCCACCATTGTAGCCGACAGACAAAAAGCACGTAATGATGTAAAAATATCAGTTAACACCATCACACAAAAGGACTTAAAACAATTACCCTCGTTTGGTGGTGAGCCAGATTTGGCGCAATAC
Organism: Bacteroidia bacterium; assembly: GCA_018058165.1. Taxonomy (GTDB): domain Bacteria; phylum Bacteroidota; class Bacteroidia; order UKL13-3; family UKL13-3; genus UBA6183. The sequence goes on along the minus strand of JAGPCI010000283.1, from coordinate 211 downwards.
CTACAAGTTTTACCCGGTGTGGTATTTAGTGGCGACCAAGGTGGGCAGTTATATATAAGAGGTGGAACACCAGTACAAAATAAAGTATTATTAGATGGTATGATTATTTATAATCCATTCCACTCTATTGGACTATTTAGTGTATTTGATGCCGATATTATTAGAAGTGCAGACGTTTACGCAGGTGGATTTGGTGCAGAATATGGTGGAC
>JAGPCI010000282.1 GCA_018058165.1 Bacteroidia bacterium | reverse complement strand
CCTACCTCTAGTGCACCACCACTTGTGTTATATCCATGAAATGAACTTATGCTGGTAATTAAAAATGCAAAAACAGTTGCCTTTGTTAGTGCATAAGTAACAGAAAACGGAATAAAGCCACTACGTAAACCTCTTGTAAAATCATCAATACTTAAAATATCTGCATACATGCCCGACATTGCTCCACCAAATATAGAAAGTGACATGGCATAAACTACCAAAATAGGAATGGTAATTACACCTGCAATAATTTTGGGTAATACTAAATAATTGGCTGAGTTTATTCCCATTATTTCTAGGGCATCTATTTGTTCGGTAACTTTCATGGTGCCTAATTCGGATGCAATGTTGCTCCCAACTTTACCTGCCAAAACTAAACAAGTAATGGTTGGCGAAAACTCATAAATATTACTATCACGAACAAATGAACCAATCATCCATGTTGGTACTAAACCGCTAACCAACTGCGTACTAAATTGTATGGTTGAAACTGCACCTGTAAAAACTGAAATAAGTGAAACAATTCCAAACGAACCAACTCCAATCGAGTTCATTTGTATAACTGTTTGTTTAATAAATACTGAAAACCTTTCGGGTCGCTTAAATAAGCCAGCTAAGAATAAAACATAATTGCCAAAATGCTCAAAAAATTTCATATAAAAACCATAGTTATATTTGGCTGTAAATATATGCATACTTAATCCTATTTTTGACCTTTAATTTTTTCGAAAATGGAACATATCGGTAAAACTATCGTAATAACAGGGTGTACTAAAGGCATTGGCTTAGCCATAGTAAATATATTTGCGCAAATGGGTTTTAACATTGCAGGTTGCGCCAGAAATAATGAAGAATTAAGCGCACTCCAATTGGAATTAACAAAACTAAATCCTAATGCCAATCATACTTTGTTGCAATGTGATGTTAGTCAAACAGAAGAGATTAATATTTTTATTGATAAAATAACTAAAATATACAAACGTATTGATGTGCTTGTAAATAATGCAGGTGCTTTTGTGCCAGGTAAAGTTATTGATGAAGCAGCAGGTACTTTAGAACATTTATTACAAACCAATGTTACCAGTGCGTATAATATTTCTCGTGGGTTTTTACCACCAATGATTGAGGCTAAAACTGGTCATATATTTAATATTTGCTCTATTGCTAGTTTGCAAGCCTACGAAGCAGGTGGTTCTTATAGCATTAGTAAATTTGCTTTGCTTGGTTTTAGCAAACAATTACGATTTGAGCTAAAAAATTATGGTGTAAAAGTTACTGCAATTATGCCTGGTGCTACTTTAACAAACTCATGGGCTGGTGCTGGATTGCCAGAAGAACGATTTATTAAACCTATTGATGTGGCTAAAACTATTAAGGCTGTTTATGAGTTAAGTAGTAGCACCGATGTAGAAGAAATTGTAATTAGGCCACAATTAGGAGATATTTAAAATAGAACCTTAATTTTGCGCCTTGTACCAATTAGTACAATTTTATTAAAGGTTTAAAACCTACAACTTAAACACATGTTACAAGCAAAAGATATATTAGGTTATTGTGAAAGTTTGCACCAATACAAACGCAGGGAAACTTTAACCGTAAAAATTGGCGATTTATATATGGGTAGCGATTACCCAATTCGTATTCAAAGTATGACAACTACAGATACGATGGATACGGCTGGCTCTGTTGCACAAATTACACGTATGGTGCAGGCTGGTTGCGAGTTAGTAAGGCTAACAGCTCCTAGTATTAATGAAGCAAAAAATTTAGAAAACATAAAAAAACAATTGGTGGCTAATGGTATACATGTGCCATTGGTGGCTGATATACATTTTACACCAAATGCTGCCGAAGTAGCTGCCAGAATAATAGAAAAAGTGCGTGTAAACCCAGGTAATTATGCTGATAAAAAGAAGTTTGATATTATAGAATATACCGATGCTGAATATGCCGAAGAGCTTGATAGAATAAGAGAAAAGTTTACGCCATTGGTTAAAATTTGTAAGGAGTATGGCACTGCAATGCGAATTGGTACCAACCACGGTAGTTTAAGTGATAGGATTATGAGTAGGTATGGCGATTCGCCTTTGGGGATGGTAGAAAGCGCAATGGAGTTTTTACGAATTTGCGAGGATGAGAACTATTACAATATTGTGTTAAGCATGAAAAGTAGCAACACACAAGTGATGGTTGAAGCATACCGATTATTGGTTAAAACCATGAATCAGCATAACATGAAATACCCTTTACATTTAGGAGTTACCGAGGCTGGTGATGGTGATGATGGGCGAATTAAAAGTGCATTGGGTATTGGTGCTTTGTTAGAAGATGGCATTGGTGATACCATTAGGGTTTCGTTAACCGAAGACCCAGAGTTTGAAGTACCTGTTGCCCAAAAACTTGCTTTGCGTTATGATAAAAGATTAAATCATACACCAATATTAAATGTATCAGAACCAAGTTTAAACTGGAGTCCTTTTGATTATAAAAAAAGATTAAGCACCGAGATTACAAATATTGGCGCAACCAATGTGCCGCGTGTTGTTGCCGATTTTAGTTATTTAGATAAAATAACACCTTCAGATTTAGGCGCAGTAGGGCATACTTACGATGTTAGGTTAGATAAATGGCACATGGCCGATTTGGGATGTGATTATATTTATTTTGGCGAAAATAACATTGATTTTATGCTGCCAAATGGTGTTAAAGGAATTTATAATTCAAGCGTTTGGAATAACCTGCCCGATAAGTTAAATAATTATCCAGTTTTTGGTGTTGATGAATATTTTAATACTATTTCGCACAGTGCTACTTTAAATTTTATTAAGTTAACTACTGATGAAGTTACAACATCATTTTTAACAAAATTAAGTAATCAAAAAAATAATATTGTGCTGCTATTAGGTAGCAACAACATAAATGCAGTAGCCGATTTACGCAATACTTTTTTCAATTTATCTAAAACTGAGTTACAAATACCCGTATTTATTTTTAGGGTTTATAATACAGCAGATGAAGAAGAATTTATGCTACATGCATCAACCGATTGTGGTAGTTTATTAATTGATGGTTTTAGTGACGGAATAATGCTTACCAACAAACAAATAAAGCAATACCGTGTTAATCAAATTAGTTTTGGCATATTACAAGCTGCAAGGGCACGTGTAACAAAAACAGAATATATAAGCTGCCCAAGTTGTGGACGAACATTGTTTGATTTGCAAGAAACTACAGCTATGATACGCAAAGAAACCGACCATTTAAAAGGTGTTAAAATTGCAATTATGGGCTGTATTGTAAATGGGCCGGGAGAAATGGCAGATGCTGATTATGGCTACGTGGGCAGTGGTGTTGGTAAAATTACCTTATACAGAGGCAAAGAAGTTGTAAAAAAGGGTATTGAAAAGGAAACAGCAGTAAATGAGCTAATTGAGTTGATAAAAGAAGACAGCAGGTGGATTAATAGA
>JAGPCI010000281.1 GCA_018058165.1 Bacteroidia bacterium | reverse complement strand
AAATAAGTTTTAATAACGAATCTGTTTGAACAATTTTAGCCCCTACATTAAAGGTTTCAAATCGTTGTGTGGTGGTGGTAAATTCTGGAAGTTCTTTTATGGAATCTGTAGGCAATATTTGGGCATTAAGCTGAAAACAACTTACCCAAATGATACTTAAAATTGCCAATATACTTTTCAATTTTTTTAAAATTAAAAGTAGCAAGTTGGGTAAAAATTTAGGTTGATAGAAAAAGTGTAAAACTACACTGCATACTATATTCCCTCGCTTTTTTTCCCGAAAGCTACTTGGTAAAATTACTAATGGCAGGTCTTCTGACTTATATCGGGTTTGTTTGGTCTTCCCATTTGTGTTACAAACAGTGACTAAGATTTAAACAAACCTGTTAAACCAATTTTTATCTTGGTTTGATACTTACAGCAGCGGGTACTGTTTAGGATTTACACCTAATTCCCTTTTAAGTATGAAAAAATACATACACCAAAAGATGGGTGCGAATGTATTTATTTATTTTAGATTTGTGTAATCTATCTTCAACAAAACTTGTAAGATGCTGATGGTAGTAAGTAAACAATTTTTTTTAAAGCAAAACATCATGGATAAAACCAACAACAATTTTCTACAATCGAGTATTGAAATATTTAAACAATACAAATCACTGGCCGACAAAGCCATGCAACAAATAAACGAAGAAGATTTTTATTGGCAAGCAAATGAACAAAGCAACAATGTTTACTTAATTATCAAGCACATGCAAGGTAATATGAAAAGCAGGTGGACCGATTTTTTAACAACTGATGGTGAAAAAGAATGGCGCCAACGTGATGCAGAATTTGAACAAAATGAAAGGCCAAATAAAACCGAAATGTTAAAAATGTGGGATGATGGATGGCATTGTTTGTTTAATACTTTGGAGTTGCTTACCGAAAACGACTTATCAAAAATTATAACCATTAGAAGCGAACCACACAGCGTAATGCAAGCAATAAACAGGCAAGTAGCGCACTACGCATCGCACGTGGGGCAGATTGTTTTTATATGCAAAATAATTGCAGGTAACAATTGGCAAACGTTAAGTATAGCAAAAGGAAAATCGCAAGAGTTTAACCACCACATGCAAAAATAAAGACAACACGATTATATTGCACCAATGAAACTAACTTATATTTTAATTGCAATAAGCACCATTGGTTTATTTGGTTGTGGCAACAATAAATCTACATCAAGCACCGAAAACACTAGTCAATCAGAAGAATTAAGTGTAATTAACTTAGACAATAAACAGCAAACTTTTATACTAGAACTGTCGAGCATTTATCCTGCGCCATTTTTGGTTTCGAACACTTTTAGAAACAGGTACATTACTAAAAATGATTTAAGAGGCTTAAAAGAATTTTCTAAAAAATATCCCGAAGTAATTTTTGACACCACAACACTTACTGATAAAAGTATAGAGTTATTGGCAGATACAAACCAACTTCACGCCAATTTATATTGGGTAAACGATAAGGATGTGCATACCTGCAAAAGTGTAGTTAGAGATTTGTGGCCTTGTTTTAAAAACAGGTATCAGCACCAGGCATTTTATTATTTTAGTACCCCAATTTTTAGTACAGATGGTAAACATGTATTGGTAAGCCTAAACTTTGTGAGTGTAAATAACAACGAAAGTTATGGCGGACTTAGGGTGTTTAAAAACGAAAAAAATAAGTGGGAAGAGTTTGCTGTTTTGGGCAACTGGGGTAAATCACAATAAATAATAATATTAGCATTGAAAAACTTACTTGTATTACATGGTGCTTTATCAACCCAAAATCAGTTTGATGATTTTGCACTTTATTTAAGCCAAACTAATAAAGTTGAAAGCTTTACATTTAGGGGGCATGGCAATAACCTAAAACCTTTAAGTGGCCATTTTTTTGATGATTACAATGAAGATATTTTAAGCTACATGTTGCAAAACCAACTTAGTAAAATAAATATTTTTGGTTACAGCATGGGAGGATACGCAGCATTATACTTTGCATACAAATACCCAAATATGGTAGAAAGTATTGCAACCTTAAATACAAAATTTGATTGGAATATTGCACAAGTTAGCAAAGAAACCGCCCTTTTAAATGCTGATAAAATAGTTGAAAAAGTACCCGCTTATGCACAACATTTAATGCAAATACATGGCGAACAAAATTGGAAAACCATGTTGGCTAATACTAAAACAATGATGGAGCAATTGGCTCAACAACCTGTATTAACTGATGCAATATTAAACAACATAAACTGCCCTGTTTTAATTGGCGTAGGCGATAGAGACAATACTGCAACAGTGGCCGAAAACACACTTGTATATAAACAATTACCCAATGCACAATTAATGGTATTGCCCAATACTGGCCATCCATTCGACAAAGTAAATTACGAATTACTTTATTTACTATGTAACAATTTTTTTAATAAATAATATGGTACAGTATAATCCTAGAGATTGGTTTGGGTTGATATTTAAGTTTCATAAAAGTGATACTTTTAGACAATTAGCTGGCATGATGGTATTGATTGCCTTATTCGCATGGTTAATTGCATATATTGAAATTGAAGTGTTGAAGATGCAATTTAAAACCACCACAATTGTACACTCGTTATTGGGTATAGTAATTGGTTTATTAATGGTTTTTAGAACAAACACCGCTTACGAACGTTGGTGGGACGGCCGAAAACTTTGGGGAAGTTTATTAAACAACAGCCGAAATTTATCAATAAAAATTGATGCATTTATAGCAATTAACGATACTGAAAACAGAATAAAAACAAACGAATTACTGAGTAATTTTGCCACTTCGTTACAATATCATTTAACCACACAATTAGATAAAAAACAGCAGTTTGTAGGTGATACCAAACAAGCCCATCAGCCCAATTTATTAGCAGCACAATTGTATATGATGATACATGATATGTACAAAAATGCGATAATAGATGGTTACCAATTTTTGGCACTTAACAACGAGCTACAATCGTTAACAGATATTACTGGTGCTTGCGAGCGAATAAAAAAAACACCTATCCCTTACTCATACAGTTTATTTATAAAAAAGTTTCTGTTTATTTATATCATGTCGATACCGTTTTCGTTTGTTAGCGATTTTGGTTACTGGATAATATTAATAACCACTTTTGTATTTTATGTATTGGTAAGTTTAGAGTTAATTGCCGAAGAAATTGAAGATCCGTTTGGCTTAGATTCAAACGATTTACCTATGACATCTATCTGCGAAAACATTAAACGAAGCACTGCCGAAATATTAAGGATTGACCCAAATGCTTAATATCATTTGGTTAATTTGCTTCACGTAAAAAGCTAAAGGTATCACCATCAAATAAACCTTTATCGCTTAGTTTTAAACTTGGTATTACCAATAAGGCCATAAAACTTAAACTCATAAATGGTGCTCCCAATGTTGATCCTAAAAT
>JAGPCI010000055.1 GCA_018058165.1 Bacteroidia bacterium | reverse complement strand
ATAATATTACACTAAGTGAAGCACGCAGGGTTATGTTTGAGTTGGGTTTAACGTATTCAAGCACTTCAGCTCAAATTTTACAAATAATTAACGATATCAATTTAATTATAAAAAGCCATGAATTAATAAGTGATGATTGCACCGTTAGATTTACCGATTTTAGTACGAGTTCGTTAAATATTTTGGTAATTTATTTTGTAAAAAGTAACGATTTTGATGTGATGATTCGTGTAAAAGAAGAAATAAATATCCAAATAATGGGTATTATAGAAAAACATGGTTGCGATTTTGCGTTTCCAACCCAAACTTTATTCGTCAATAAGTATAATTAACAAGTTAATTATGCCGCTACAAGCCTTTAAAATAAGGGTTGTAAAAAAAAAACGAAATTTAATTTGCAGTTACAAAAAAATGCTTCATATTTGTATCGCGTTAGTTAACAAAACGGTATTTAAATTATCAAATACACACTACTAACCGATTGCGGGCTTAAGCGCAATCCACTAAAATTGCCCTCGTGGGGTTTAATGGTTATACAGGCTAATTCAGGGACTCTTCGGAGTCCCGAGATTAGCTGTTTTTGTTTAAAGACTTTTCATATTACTTCACTTTTATTTTTTTATTTCTTGGTAATGTCAACCTTCATGCTGAAATTTGATGTCTATACGTTATTAACGTTATCTAGTGAAGAAATCAAATTATAAAAATATACTATTCATTGTAGTTGCTTTAATCAGTCTAATGCCCATAAATGTATTGGCACAAGGCATGTATACTACCTTTGGCCAAAATAGGGTGCAGTACACCAAGTTTATTTGGAGTTATGTGCGCTCAGAAAATTTTGATGCTTACTTTTACTCTGGCGGGCGAGAGCTGGCAACTTTTGTTGCACGAACCGCAGAAGAACAGTTAAGTAGTATTGAAAAAATAGTTGATCATAGATTAAGCGGTAGGGTAGAAATTATTTGTTACAATACCCAGCAAGAATTTAAACAAGCCAATTTTGGATTATCAGACCAACCTGCAAATTTGGGCGGTGTTACACAAGTTACCAGCAATAGGTTTTATGTTTATTTTAATGGTAACCGGGCCGATCTTCAAAGGCAAATTAAAGAAGGTTTAGCTTTGGTGCTAATTAATGAGTTAATGTTTGGTGGCAATATTCAAGACCGTATTCAAAATGCGGCAATGCTTAATTTGCCCGAATGGTACATGCAAGGCTTAATCGGTTTTATTGGCGAACAATGGAATAGCGATTTAGATAATAAACTTAAAGACCAAGTAAATAGTGGTAAGCTGAAAAAGTTTAACCGGTTAGTTTTTAAAGAACCAAAACTTGCAGGGCATTCGTGGTGGCGCTTTTTGGTTGAAAAGTATGGTATTGAAGTAATATCGAACATGATATACATTACTAAACTTAGCCGAAATTACGAAACTGCTTTAATTTATGTAACTGGAATTGATTTAAAACAAGCTGGTAAAGATTGGCTCGAATATTATAAAGATCAATACGCAAAAGAAGATAATTTTAGAACCTTACCGCAACAAGAAATCAAGATAAAAAAACGGCTCACAAAATATATCGAGCCTAAATTAAAAGTTGCACCAAAAGGAGATTTTGTTGCTTTTACCACCAACAAAAGTGGTAAGTATAAGGTTTGGACAGTTAATTTAAAAACAAGCAAACACAAACGAATTCATAAAGGTGGTATTAAATATTACCAGCGCGAGCTAGACCATTCTTTCCCTATGTTGGCTTGGCATCCGGGTGGCGAAAAACTTTCATACGTACACGAAAAGAAAGGTAAAATTTATATCACCACAGTAGATTTATTAACCAAAAAAAAATCAAAAATTCTATTCTTAAAGTTTGATAAAATTACAAGTTTTGCTTATGCAGATAATGGTAATTCATTAATCATTTCGGCAATACGTAAAGGCCAAAGCGATTTGTATTTGTATGATATGCAAACCCGCAGAGAAAGACAAATTACTAACGACCCTTTTGATGATTTAATGCCTGTGTATGCTGATGGTGGTTCTAAAATTCTATTTGCATCAAACCGCACTAGCGACTCACTTGGCGGTGCAGCTCCTTTAACTTTATCACCACAAAATAATTTAGATATTTATTTGTACGATTTAGAACGTGTGGGTCAAGTGGATGCTTTAAAACGATTAAGCAATACACCAAATATTAACGAAACCAATCCTGTAGAATACAACAACCAATATTATAGTTACCTTACCGAGTATAATGGTATTGTAAATAAGTATGCAGTTAGGGTTGAAGAGCAATATGATTTTACCGAATTGCAAGTTTTTAGAAAAGACTCTCTTAAAACTATTGATACATTATTTTTTGAGCAGTTAACAGATAAAGGTAATGTGTTTGATTATTATGGAAGAACCATTAGATTGGGCGATGATGTAGAAAAAATTGATACGATTATACATACCAAAGATGTGGTATTTACCTACCCGCTTACCAATTACAAACGTAGCATTATTGCACATGATATATGCCGTCAAACCCAAAAGGAATACGACTTTGTGCTAAACGATAGAAGGTACAATATTTTTGAATCGCCACTTCAAAAGCAAATAACAGAAACAGGTAAAAAAACAGAAACGTATCCTAATTTATTTCGATTAAAATCTGGTTTTGCTACCAAACCTTTTGTGGTTGGCGAGGCAATTTTTAAACCACGTAATTTCCCAGTGGGTAATGCTACCGAAGAAAAATCGGTAACAAGTAAACCTGTGTTTATTGATACGGCTGAAAAATTCTTTTTTGTGAATGAATTTACACCAAGTACATTTACTCCTGAAGATATAAAACCATCATTTAAACCACAAGCAGCACAAGCGGGTAAGTTTTTAAAAGTTACTGCACCAAGGTTTTATAACATTACTTTTTTTGCTGATAAGTTAGTTACTCAAATTGATAATACGGTAATAAACTCCTACTACCAACCAATTATGCCGGGTGGCGAAAATATGTTTAATACCGGCTTAAATGGTATGATTAAGTTTGGTTTGGTTGATTTGTTTGAAGACTATAAATTGGTAGGAGGTTTTAGACTTCCGTATAATTTAAGTGGTGCCGATTATTTTTTAACCTACGAAAGTTTAAAACGTAGGCTTGATAAAAAGATTACCTTGTTTAGGCAAAGTAGAGATGGAAACGCAGAAGGAACAACTACGCAAAATACCATACACGAGGCTAGGTTAGAACTAAAATATCCGTTAAACCAAGTTTGGAGTATTAGAGGTGATGTTTTTACTCGCTTAGATAGAGATGTATTTAAAGGAATTACACCAGCAACTTTAGCCAAAGCAAGTAACGAAACATTTTGGACTGGTTACAAAACAGAGTTGGTTTTTGACAATACCATTCCAAAAGGATTAAACTTACTTGATGGCACCAGGTTTAAAGTTTTTTACGAGCAATACTTTAATGTTAATAATGATAAAATTGGGTTAAATGCTGCTGGTTTTGATTTTAGACATTACGAACCTATTCATAAAAATATAATTTTTTGTGCCCGTTTAACTGCAAACACTTCTTGGGGTGAGCAAAAAGTAAAATATGTTTTAGGAGGAGTTGATAATTGGATTTTTCCGCAATATGATCAAAGTAATAATCCGCCTTCTCAAACAAATTATGCTTTTCAGGCATTAGCAACAAACATGCGTGGCTTTAAGCAAAACATTAGAAACGGAAGTACTTTTACTGCAGCAAGTGTTGAAATTAGAATTCCTATCGTATCATACATTGCCAACCGACCTATACGTTCTGACTTTTTGAATAATTTATTGCTAATGCCATTTTTTGATGTTGGAACTGCTTGGACTGGTTCTGGGCCATACAGTGATGAAAATACGTTTAATCAAAAAATATATGAAGTGCAAAACCTAAAAGCAACTGTTATTAATGTGCGCGAACCAATAATTGCTGGTTTTGGTCCAGGTTTAAGAAGTAAGTTGTTGGGTTATTATATTAGGCTTGATGTGGCTTGGGCAATTCAAGATTACGAAGTAGCTAAAAAACCAATGTACCACTTTTCGCTAAGCATGGATTTTTAAAACGTGTTTAAAAAAAACAAATAAAAGTAAGTTAGGGGTTGATTATTCAATTCAAAACTATCCTTTTTCCAAACTCATTCCATCATTAAAACAATGCCTACATCGTGCTTCGTAGGTATCTTTTTCACCTAACATAACTTGGCTGTTATTGCTTGTTTTTCTGTACGAGTGGGTGGCTAAATCTCCACAACACATGCAAATGGCATTTACCTTGGTCACATATTCTGCAATGGCCATTAATGCGGGCATTGGTCCAAATGGTTTACCTAAATAATCCATATCAAGCCCTGCTAATATTACCCTAACGCCACGTTGTGCTAAAGTTTCGCATACATAAACAATTTCCGAATCAAAAAATTGTGCTTCATCAATACCTACAACATCTGCATCTTGACACATCAATAAAATATTTAGTGAGCTTGCAACAGGTATTGACGATACGGCATTACTGTTGTGCGAAACTACCTCCGATTCGTGATAACGGGTGTCGATAGCGGGTTTGTATATCTCAACTTTTAAGTTGGCTATACGTGCACGGTTAATTCTTCTGATTAACTCTTCGGTTTTACCAGAGAACATTGAGCCGCAGATTACCTCTATCCAGCCCTTTTTGTGCAATGTATTTTTTAAGCGTGGTTCTAAAAACATTTTATATTTGCAAGGTTATAAAAATAGTTTATTTTTTCGTATGGTTTCTTTTTCACAAATTTGTAGGAGTATTGCACAACATGAACTTAAAGGACGCACAGCAAAAACTTAGCTCAGATATTTCTCAGCTACACGAAACATATCAATTAATTAGTAAAACTAAACATCAGTTTAACGAGCTTGATGTGGCTTTACTTCAACAGCAATTGTTATTCATCTATCACTCGTTATTGCAGGTTCAGGGCAGGCTAGGCCAATTGCCTTCGGGTAATTTAACCCAAATAAACGAGCAAATTAGTCAGCCCAACCCAATCCAAAATCAACCAGAAACTACGCAGCCAGAAACTGAAGTAAACTTACCTTTAGATTTTGCAATTGCCGCAACCGAAGTTAATAATATTACGGCCGAAGAAGTTTTGTCGCCCTTAAATGAGCCAAAAGCTGAGTTGGAAAATCTTGCAGAATCTGTATTAATTGAAAATCACATAGAAACAATTGAGCCAGAAACTGAAGAAATAATTGAAGAAGATACTGTTGTTAAAGAAGAAATCACTCCTGAACCAACGATTATTGAGCAACCAATTGCTGAAACCAACAATATAAATACAACACTTAATTTTAATTTTGATGGCGCAGATGAGCCAACCATTGATGATTTGGAAAAATTAATGGCCGAGCAAGAAAAGGAAACCGAAATTGCAAAGCCAGAAGTACAAGTTACTTTGCCTTTAGCTACACCTGTTACTAAGCCTGTTGTTGAAGAAAATGCGAACGAATTATCTTTGTTAGATAAACTTTCGGCAAATTTTAAAGCTCCAGATGTGTATGAAAGAATAGCACGCGAGCAACAACAAAGTTTAAAACAAGCCATTAATTTAAACAAGAAAATTGCGTTTGTAAATAACTTGTTTAACGAAAATACGGTGGAGTACGCAAAAGCAATTGAGAAATTAAACTCATCATCGAGCGTACACGAAGCATTAAGGTTTTTTAGCGAACTAAAGCACCAATACAACTGGAGTAACGAGAATGTATTGGTAAAAGATTTAGAGCAACTTGTGGAGAAACGTTACGCGTAGTTAGTTTTTTAAGCACCATACTCGCTATTTTCTAAAAGTTCGTATAATATTCCATCCTTTAAACCAGCACTTGGCGCAAACAACTTTTCGATGTGGGCCCACTTTAATATTTTAAGGTACAAAAATGCAGAGTGTTCCATTACATCTGCTCTATCTGGGTTAAGTTTATAGGTTTCTATAAGCTGGTTTAGGCTCATTTTTTTTATGGTATGATAAAACCTATCTAACTCTTCAATTGTAATGGAAGGCTCGCTTAAAGTAGGATTTATAATATTTGCAATTTTATTTATGGTACCACTTGTAGCAATTGCACGCGAGTTATCTATAGCAGTAAAATGCTGTTTAATGTAATTTTCTAAATCAGTCCAACTTTCTTTTTTAATTCCATTATCCAATAACCTAACTGTGCCCACATCAAAACTTGCACTGTCGTATGCTTTTAGGTTTTGTATCACAGTCATTTCTGTACTACCACCACCTACATCAATAGTTAAATAATTTTTATCAGGTTTTAAAAAATGGGTAATCGATTTTAAAATAATCTCCGACTCGCGTTTACCATTTATAATTTCAATATCTAAATCAAATTCATCAGAAACCTTTTTAACAATTTTATCTCCATTATTTGCTTCGCGCAAAGCACTAGTTGCACATGCCATATAACTTTGCACACCAAAAACTTCCATCATAAGTTTAAAAGAGTGCATTGCTTTATAAAACTGCTTACGTTTTTCTTTACTAATTTTTCCTCTGTTAAAGGCATCATCTCCCAACCTGATTGGAATACGCACAAATTCAACCTTTTTAAAAGGCTCAATCGGGTTGTCATTTAGTCGTGCAATTTGCAACCGCACCGCGTTACTTCCAATATCTATAGCAGCAAATTTCAAATTGTCTTGGATTAAGTTTATAGTGCAATTAAATATAATAAGCTTAAAAAATCAGCTTATTTTTTTATCAAATTAAAAGGCCACGGCAATTTGTTGGCAATTAACCTATGATATGGAACCAACAATGCACCAAAATTTTTAAAAAATCGAGCTACATTTTCAATATCCGAACCTTCAAAATCAAGTACCATATTTTGCTCACTGTGGGTTTCAATAATATGATCGAATAAGTGATACATAGCCCGCAATTCTCTACCTAATTGGTTAGTTGAACCAAGTTGATAAATTAGCCGATTGTTGTTTTTAAAAAATGCTGCCGAAGTTAAACACTCACCCTGCTCGTTGCTTATTTGCTTACACAACAACATGCCATTTTTTTGAGCTTCATTTAGCAATAGTTTTAACCTATCGTAATCGGCAGAAGTTACATTTTGGGTATTAACTCCTTTATGTTTTATGTAAAATTCAACCACATCATTTGGCATTGTATCGCTAATAATTAGGCTGTTTTTAGTAGCTTTTTTTATGTTGCGCCTATTGTGTTCATTAAAGCCATTAAACAGTTTTTGGTAAGGCTGATGAAGGTATAATAAATAGTTGTTTCGCTTTTTTAATGTGTAACCTAGCTTGCCAATATTCCCTGTTTCGTTTTGTTCGTTTAGGCAAATATTAATGTATTTATATTCGTTGGGTATCTGTTCAAAAAAATCTATAGTGTTGGCTTTGTTTTTAAACTCTTCTTTAAAAAAAATACCCAATTGCTGCGTAAAAAAAGGTTGATACGCCATGGTAAATATTTTTTTATTTGTAGGTAAAGGCATCACTGCATCATAATCTCCCAAAACAATTGCATGCCAATTTTTACAAGCAATATCTAAGTACCAACTGTAACCATAAATTAAACTATTGCTAGCTTGTTGTATACACGCATCCCATTTAGCCATATCAATATCGGCATGTTTAATAAATTTAATCAAATTGTTGTTGCTTAAATAGGTTGCTAAAAATAGTTTTAAAATGAGGTAAAACAAAGGTGTTGTTATGCCACAAGGTAATAAAATATCCGTTGTGTAGTTTTGTTACTTCCAATAAATCACTCAGTATTTGTGCAGTCTCTTGGTTGTTTAAACCTACGTAACTGGTAATGGTAGTATCCATAAAACAAGTAGGGTAGCATGTTAGGTTTGATGTTTTATTTTGTGTTAAATCAAAAAACAAAAACGGCATACAAGTACTTGCCCTAAAACCAAATTTATTGGCATATAACATGGTATAATCTGCAAAAATATGTTGCGCAATTAAGTTTTGATATGTATGCGGAAGATGAAGTTTTAAAAAGTGTTGTCGGCTATGTTCAATTTTACTTGCTGTAAGGTTTTCTAGCAATGCTTTTTCGGTTGCTAAAACGGTATTGTTTTGGTTTGATAAATAGGATGGATGCAAGCCAATAAAACTACTTTTTGATTTTAAATGATTAACTAAATTTTTAAAAGTGGGTCCATTAACAGCAATATTTTTATCATGTCCACCTGCATTGCTCATTAAAAAAAAATAACCCAATTTACCCTTTACTGTTTTGTTAATAAAATCGTAGGTATTGTATGGGTCGTGATTTGGGTTTAGGGTTGATTTTATTTGTGTAATTACATTTTTTACATCAAACTTTAGCATTGATTTTGCCAGTTTTCCCAACCATCTTTTTAAATTTATACCATTATATAAATAGGCAAAATCTACATCAATAGTGGTAATTGGTGTAAATTTATGTTGCTTAAAATGTAATGATTTATCAACCGTTAATAAAACTTTTTTTAACTGTTCGCACCAAACCTCAATAAGCGGCAAGTTTAAAAAATCGTATTTAAAAGCCATACTACTTGCTGCATCAAAACGTTGGTGAATATCAAATTCGGTAGCAGTGTATTCTTCGTATCTACTTATTAAATAAAAACTCGCGGCAAAAATATCAAACGGAATAGTTTGATTTAAACTTGGCCAAAAAATGGTATTCCAATCTTTGTTTTTTTCTATATTTATGGGTTGATTTTTTATGTCTTCTTCAAACAATAATTGTTCTGGAACAATATGTAAACAATTGGCCAGTATTTTATTGGTATAATTTATTCGGCAACCTGTGGTATTATTAAACTCATCAATATTTGTGGTAACAACATAATTAACACCAAGTCTGCGCCCTAAAATTTCATTTAAGGTGTAGTTTAATCTTTCTGTTTTATGGGTTGTTAAAATGGTAATCAAAGCCAATTGGTTTTTGTGCAATTTAATAGCAGCTAATCATAAACGGTAATGATTTTGCATTTATTGTTAATTTAATGCTTTGCAAGCCTAATGTTTTGGGCTGATTAACTATTGTTTATCTTTAATTTTTAAAAACTGTTTAAAGCCCTTATTTTGCGGCAAATTATGAGTGAAGAAATTTTTAAAAAAGTAGTAAGCCATGCCAAAGAATATGGCTTTGTTTTTCCGAGTAGCGAAATTTATGATGGACTTGGTGCTGTATATGATTATGGCCAAAACGGAGTGGAGTTAAAAAATAACTTACGCCAATATTGGTGGAAAGCCATGGTGCAAATGCACGAAAATATTGTAGGTTTAGATGCTGCAATTTTTATGCATCCTAAAACCTGGAAAGCTAGCGGCCATATTGATGGTTTTAGCGACCCAATGATTGATAATAAAGATAGCAAAAAGCGCTACCGTGCTGATAATTTATTGGAAGATAAAATTGCCAAATACCAAAAGGATGGCAAAACGATAAAGGCTGATGAGCTGCAAGCCGCGCTTGATCAAGCTTTGTTGGATAATGACTTAGTACAACTAAAAGCATTAATCGAACAGCATGAAATAGCTTGCCCAATAAGTGGCACAAGAGTTTGGACCGATGTTCGTCAGTTTAACCTTATGTTTAGTACCGAAATGGGTGCTATGGCCGAAGATGCTGATAAAATATATTTACGCCCAGAAACAGCGCAAGGTATTTTTGTAAATTTTTTAAATGTACAAAAAACCGGCAGAATGAAAATTCCGTTTGGTATAGCACAAACAGGTAAGGCTTTTCGTAACGAAATTATAGCACGCCAATTTATTATGCGTATGCGTGAGTTTGAACAAATGGAAATGCAATTTTTTGTTCGTCCGGGCACACAAAAAGTATGGTACGAGTATTGGAAAGAAGCACGTATTAATTGGCATAAAAAATTAGGTTTGGGTGATACAAATTACCGTTTTCACGACCATGTAAAGTTGGCCCATTATGCTGATGCTGCGGTTGATATTGAGTTTAACTATCCATTTGGATTTAAAGAGCTAGAAGGCATTCACTCGCGTACTGATTTTGATTTGAAAAACCATCAAGAACATTCGGGTAAAAAATTACAATATTTTGATGCTGAACTAGACGAAAATGGTAAGCCTTATGGAAACTATATTCCTTATGTTGTTGAAACTTCGGTTGGCTTAGACAGATTATTCCTATCGGTTCTATGTTCATCATACAAAGAAGAAGAAGTTGGCGAAGGAGATAAAAAAGATACCCGCGTGGTGTTAAATTTACCTCCCGTTTTGGCTCCTTACAAAGTTGCTATTTTTCCACTAACAAAAAAGGATGGTTTGCCAGAAGTGGCCCGAAAAATAATTGATGATTTAAAGTTTGATTACAATTGTTTTTACGAGGAAAAAGATGCGATAGGAAAACGTTACCGCAGGCAAGATGCACTTGGCACACCATTTTGTATCACTGTAGATCACGAATCGCTAGAGAACCAAACTGTAACCATTCGTTACCGTGATACCATGATTCAAGAGCGTATATCAATTGATAAAATCAGAACAATACTTGCCCAAGAAATTAACTGGAGTAAGTTGTTAGCATAATATTTACACAAGCCCTTCCGTAGCACGAAGGGCTTTAATTTTTACCATTATCAACAAGCAAATAATAGTTACAGCATTAGCAAGTATAGCCTTATTAGGGTTTACTGTATTTTTATTGCCCGTTGCTTTTATTGCTATACAAGGTAATTGGGTAAATATTGCCTATTTGTTTACCGAGTCTGCAGGAAAGTTTGGTACATTGGCCATTATTATTTTTACCAGTTATTGCTATACTATTCGTATTAAATCTAAATCAAAAAAGCTGTTTACTTTTGTTAAATCTATGGTGGCAGTTTCTGTTTTTATAGGCTTATTAGCTTTTGTAAACGAGTATTTAACTAAACCAATTATTAAAGAAGTTAGGCCAAGTCATACTTATATTTTACACCAAATAAATCAGCAATCTTTAGTTGACTCGTTGTATCATTTAACTAAGAGTGAACGTAAGGTCTTTTTTGAAAATGCAGTACATTTCAATAACAATAAGTTTTTAAACATCAACCCAAAAGTATTAAACCATTGGATAGAAGAAGCGGGTTATTCGTTTCCTTCAGGGCATTCTTTTAATGCATATTTATTGGCAACAATAATGGCTTTTAGTTTATATCATGCAACCAATAAAAAATGGAATAAGTATTTTTGGATACCATTATTGTGGGCATGTTTGGTTGGTGTTTCACGTGTTGCCCTGGGTGTGCATACTGCTGTTGATGTTAGCATTGGGGCACTTGTCGGTTTTTGCATTGCAGCAATATTTATAAAAATAGATACTACCAGAAAGCTACTAATACACAAACACCACAACCCATGAAAATTTTATATGGAGTGCCAGGAGAAGGCATGGGACATGCAACCAGAAGTAAGGTAATTATAACACATTTACTTAAACACCACGATGTACAAGTGCTGAGCAGTGCTCGTGCATTTAAATTTTTAAAGGCTGAATTTGGCGAAAGGGTTCACGAAATTAAAGGCTTGCATTTTGCTTTTAAAAATGCGCAGGTTAGTAAGTTGGGTACTTTTTTATTAAACCTAAAACATGCACCCGAAAGCTTGGTTCACAATGTTTCGCAATACTTATTAATTAATAAAAACTTTACGCCAGATTTGGTAATTTCAGACTTCGAGTCGTTTACTAATTTTTTTGCAAAGGCACATAATATTCCCCTTATTAGTATAGATAATATGCAGGTAATGAATAGGTGCAAACTTGATGTAAAAATAACCGATGTTGAGCGAGATAATTATAAGCTAGCCAAATCAATTGTTAAGGTTAAAGTGCCAGGTTGCAAACAATATTTTATTACTAGTTTTTTTAATGCCGAGGTAATTAAACGCGACTCCATTATTGTTCCTCCTATCATCAGAAACGAAATTATAAATGCTAATGTAACGCAAGGTCAACACATTTTAATGTACCAAACGTCTAGTTCTTTTGGCGAAGTAAGCAATGTACTAAAGCAATTGCCAAATATTACTTTTTATGTGTATGGTTTTAACAAGAGCCAGCAGGTAGGTAATGTTATTTTTAAAGAGTTTAG